>NZ_BAAAKJ010000103.1:0-1903 GCF_039527695.1 Kitasatospora putterlickiae | reverse complement strand
GGGCTGGAGGTTGGCGAGGTCGTGGAGGGCGTAGTAGGCGGTGAGGAAGACCGCGGGGATGGAAGCGGCCTGCTCGAACGACCAGCCCTGCGGGACCGGGGCCACCATCCGCTCGTCCGCCACCGTCAACGGCGCGAACGCGGAGGGGAACGCGCCCAGCACCCGGTCACCGACGGCGAAGCGGGTCACCCCCGGGCCGGTCTCGACGATCACACCGGCACCCTCGCCGCCGAGGCCGTCCGCGAACCGGGCGAGGCCCAGGGAAGCGGCGACATCCATGAAGTTGAGTCCGGCGGCGCGGACCTGGAGGCGGATTTCGCCGGGTTCCAGGGGGCGGGTGGCGCGGGGGTTGGCGGCGCGGCCGACCTCGTCGAAGGTGCCGCCGCCGAGGGCGTCGATGCGCCAGTCGTGGCCGGCGCCGAAGCCGGAGACGGCCGGGATCTGGCCGGCGCCGGAGCCGCGTCCGATGCGCAGGGCGAGCAGGGTGCCGGAGCGCTGGGCGAGTTGAGGCTCGCCGGTGCCCAGGGCGCGGGTGATCAGGGCGGTGTGGTCGGGCGCCTCGGTGGTGTCGGGGTCGGCGTCCAGGAGGACGAAGCGGTCGGGGTGCTCGCTCTGGGCGCTGCGGATCAGGCCCCAGGCGGTGGAGGCGGGCAGGTCGGTGACATCGGCGCGCGGGCCCTGTCCGGCCGCGACGGCGCCCCGGGTGAGCACGAGCAGCGGCGTCGATTCCAGGCGGGGTTCGGCGATCCACTCCTGCACCACCGCCAGCAGATCGGCGGCCAGGGTGTGCGCGGCCGAGGCCACGTCCTCCGCCGTCTCCGGCGCGGCGAGCGGCAGCACGCCGTACGCGGGGACGGGCGCCCCGGCGTCCAGCGCCGCCACCAGCGCGGCCACGTCGGCGTGGGCCGACGCCTCGGCGATACCGGCCGCGACACCGAGCGGGTCGGCGCCGAGCACCGTCAACGTGCCCGGGATCGAGGACTGAAGGCCGTCGGCCACCGCGGCCGGGAACCAGTCCATGGTGAACAGGGCGTCCGCCCCGGGCGAGACGGCGGCCAGCTGGGTCGGGTCGGCGCGGCGCACCCGCAGCGACTCCACCAGCAGCACCGGCTCGCCGGCCGCGTCGGCGGCGGCGATCCGCACGGTGTCCTCACCCGTGCTGCGCAGTCGCACCCGCAGCAGACCGGCTCCGGTGGCGAGCAGCGACACCCCGTTCCAGGAGAAGGGCAGCCAGACGCCCTCCTGGGCGAAGCCGTCGTCGAACTGCTGGGCGTGCAGGGCGGCGTCCAGCAGGGCCGGGTGCAGGCCGAAACGGTCCGCGTCGTCCGCCGCCGCCTCCGGCAGCGCCACCTCGGCGTACAGCTCGCCGTCCGCGCCGCGCCAGACCTTCCGCAGGCCCTGGAAGACCGGGCCGTAGTTGTAGCCGCGCTCGACGAGGGTCTCGTACGGGTCGGACATCTCCACCGGCTCGGCGCCGATCGGCGGCCACACGCGCAGCGCCGCGAGATCCGCGTCGCCCGCGTGCGAAGGCGCCTCCGGGGCGGCGAGGGTGGCTTGGGCGTGGCGGGTCCAGGTGGTGTGGGTGGTGGTGTGGGGGCGGGAGTAGATGGTGGTGTTGCGGCAGCCGTCGGGGTCGGGGGCGTCGATGACGACCTGGAGGTCGAGGGCGCCGGTGGTGGGCAGGAGGAGGGGGGTTTGGACGAGGAGTTCCTTGACGCCGGCGCTGGTGGTGTGGTCGGCGGCGTGGAGGGCGAGGTCGAGGAAGGCGGTGCCGGGAAGGAGGGCGGTGCCGGTGACGGCGTGGTCGGCCAGCCAGGGGTGGGTGGCGAGGGAGAGGGTGCCGGAGAGGACGGCGCTGTCGCCGGAGGCGATGTCGACGGCGGCGGCGAGCAGGCCGTGGTCG
>NZ_BAAAKJ010000102.1:8381-12150 GCF_039527695.1 Kitasatospora putterlickiae | reverse complement strand
CGGTGCGTCCAGGCGGGATGCCCGGCGTCGTGCGCGCGGCGGGAATTGTCAGACAAGCCCTAGCGGCGCATCACCAGCGGGTGCTCGCCGAGCAGGTACGCGCCGACCGTCTCGAAGTGCGAGTACGACAGCGCGATGTGCTTGGTGACCGCGTTGATGTCGCGGAAGGCCCGCTCCAGCCGGCTGGTGGCGTACATCGACGTCGTCCCGGCCAGCGTGTACGCGGCCTCCACCGCCGCCGTCGCGGCCTCGCCGACGGTCGCCGAGGCGAGCCGCACCAGCGAGCTGAGGTCGTCGCCGGCCGTCCCCGACTCCTCGACCTGCCGGGCCGCCTCGAACAGCAGCAGCCGCGCCGAGTACAGCGCCGCCTCGGCGCGCGCGAACCGCTCCTGGACGACGTGGTTGGCGGCCAGCGTCCGGGTGCCGCTGGCCGGGGTCTTGGCGTGGGCGGTGGTGTAGAAGGCGTCCAGCGCGTCCTGCGCCACCCCGAGCGCGACCGGCGCGGTGGAGAACGGGCCGAAGTCGAAGTACCCGATGGGGTAGGCCCGGGAGGCCCGCTCCGGCGGCGCCTGCACCATCCGGCCCTTGCGGACGGCGTACGCCTCGGAGACGAACCGCTCCTCCACCCGGAAGTGGTTGCTGCCGGTGCCGCGCAGGCCGACGGTGTACCAGGTGTCCTCGATCAGGACCTCGGAGGCGGGCACGTACAGCATCACGATGTCCGGGCCGGCCGGCGTGCGCACCGGCTGCCAGTCCTCGCAGACCAGCGCCGTGCAGACCATCCAGTCGGCGTGCGCCGAGCCGGAGCCCATCGCCCACTCGCCGCGCAGCAGGTAGCCGCCGTCCACCGGCTCGGCCAGGCCGGACGGCTTCACCCCGCCGACCGCGAAGCCCTCGCAGTCCTGGAACAGCTCCCGGGAGGTCTCCTCCGGCAGGTAGTCGGACAACCGGCCGATCGCCCCCTGGACGCCGATCTGCCAGGACACCGAGGCGTCCAGCCGGGCCAGCGCCTCCAGCGCGTACATCCCGGCGGTCAGCGACACCTGCGCGCCGCCGAACGCCCGGGAGACCCACATCCGGGTGAACCCGGCGTCGCGCAGGGCCGCGTAGACCTCCCCGGGCATCCTCCGGTCGCGCTCCGCGGCCTCCCGGTGCGCCTCGACCACCGGGGCGATCTGGTCGACCCGGTCGAGCCACTCGCGCTGCTCGGCGGTGGGCGCGGCTTCCGGGAGGCGGTACCGCTTCAGACGGTCGTTCATGGGGGTTCGCTCCTTCGATCTGGTCCGAGCCGCGCGACACCGGTGACGGGGGCGGATGTCCGGGAGAGGTGCGGATACCAGTGTCCGGCGGGCCGCCGGGAGCCGACTCCTCCCAGCGTGCCCTGTCGGACGGTCGGGGAGCGCGGGTCAGCCCCGGGGCAGCCCCCGGGCGTCGAGCCCGGCCGGCAGGCCGAAGGAGGCGTACACCTCGGGGTCCTGGAACACCGAGGTGCGGCTGATGCCCCCGGCGGTGACGGTGAACACCTGGAGGGTGTGCAGCAGGTAGCCCTCCTCGGTCCGCCGGTAGGCGGCGAAGCCGGGCTGGCCGTTGGCGCCGATCCGCTCCAGGTGCCAGTCCGTCCCGGACTTCTCGAACACCCAGTGCATGAACAGGCCGTAGTTCTCCCGGCCGGTGAACCAGTTGAGCATCGGCGGCATCTCCATGAGCACGTCCTCGGTGAGCAGCCGCTTGAGGCTCTCCACGTCGGCGTTCTCGAAGGCCTTCACGTAGCGGTCCACCCAGGCCCGCTGCTCGGCCGCCGGCGGCTCGCTGAGGCACTCGTACGTGGTCCCGGTCTCCTTGAGCCGGGCCCGCGCCCGCTGCAGCGAGCTGTTCACCGACACCACCGTGGCGCCGAGGATCTCCGCCGCCTCGGACGCGGTGAAGCCGAGCACGTCGCGCAGGATCAGCGCGCCGCGCTGGCGCGCCGACAGGTGCTGGAGCGCGGCGGCGAACGCCAGCCGCAGGCTGCTGCGGTCGATCACGGTGCCGGCCGGGTCGCCGGCGCCGAGCAGCGCGTCGGGGAACGGCTGCAGCCAGGGCACGTCGTCGCCGCGGACCAGCGGCCTGAGCGGGTCCGTCTCGGTCACCAGACCGGACGGCAGCGGCCGCCGGCCGGAGCCCTTCAGCGCGGTCAGACAGGCGTTGGTGGCGATCCGGTAGAGCCAGGTGCGCAGGGAGCTCCGGGCCTCGTCGTACTGCCCGCGCGCCCGCCAGGCGCGCAGATAGGTGTCCTGGACCAGGTCCTCGGCGTCGTGGACGGTGCCGAGCATCCGGTAGCAGTAGGCGAGCAGCTCCGACCGGTACGGCGCGATGCGGCGGTCGAAGTCGTCCTCTGTGGTCACCGCGTACCCCTTCCGGCCTTCGTCGCGGCCATGGTAGCCGCGCGGCCGGACGACCGTACCGCCTCCGGCGGCCGGCGGGGGGTCAGAAGCCGTTCAGCGCCCACCGGTCACCGCGTACCGCGCCGGCGCCGGGGGCGGGCAGCTCGATCAGCTCGGGCTTGAACAGCGGGGCGACGCCCATCGCGGGCTCCCAGCGGGCCAGCGACTCGTCCTGCTCGACCTCGACCCGGTAGCCGCGCGCCAGGTCGCTCACCACCCGCAGGATCAGGCGCACGCCGAGCGGTGTCAGGTGCTCGCGCCACAGCGACTCGGCGGTGGAGCCGGGCGGGACCAGCAGGTGTTCCTGCGCGGCGATCGGGCCCGCGTCGGTGCGCTCGGTCAGGTGGTAGACGGTGCCGCCGGTCACCCGGTCGCCGTCGCGGATCGTCCAGCGGATGGCGTCCCGGCCCCGGTGCAGCGGCAGCAGGCTCGGGTGGTAGCCGATCGCGGCCACCCGGGCGCGGGAGCGGGTCTTGCGCCCGATGAACGCGTGCGAGTGCGCGGCCAGGATGATGTCGGTCCCGTCCGGTATGTGGTGCGCCCGCAGGTCGGTGGACGGCGTCCAGTCGATGCCGCGCGAGAAGGCCCAGGAGCGCAGCCGGTCCCAGGTCATCGGATTGGGGTCGTCCTCCGGGCCTTGGCCGGGGGCCAGCCGCTTGCGCTGGCGCGGCGCGGCCACCCCCGTGATCTCGTGCTCCTCGACCAGGGCTTCCGCCACGGTGACGGCGAAAGCCCCTTGGCCGGACAGGTAGATGTTCATGGGTCCCTCCCGGTGGGCTGGGGCTGTGGCCACGAGCGTAGGGGTGGCCGGCGGCGCCGGACTGCTTCCGTGTTGCCCGAGTTCGACGGGCGGGCCGGTCAGTCCCCGAAGGCCTCGCAGACACCCAGCAGGCTCTCCTCGAACCCGCCCTCCGGCATGCCCTTGCCGGCGGTGAACAGCAGCGCCTCGTCGTAGACGCCGTCGAAGCCGGCCGCGAACCGCTGCCTGGCCTCCTCGGGCGTGCCGTGCACGGTCAGCGTGTCGAGCATCCGGTCCGGGACGGCGGCCGCGACGCCCGGCATGTCGCGCCGGGCGAACGCCTCGCGGATCGCGGCGACCTCGGACTCGAAGCCGTGGAAGGCGATCAGCGGGGCCGCCGAGGCCCGGGACGCGAACACCGCCAGCTGGGTCGCGGCGAGCACCCGCGCCCGGGCCGGGTCCTCGCCGACCGCGCAGATGGTCATCCCGGTGATCGGGACCGGCCGCTCCCGTCCGGCCTCCTTCGCCGCCGCCGCGAGGGTGGGCCGGACCACCTCCTCGGCGAAGGCCGCGCTGCACAGCGGCAGGCCGATCAGCCCGTCGGCGA
>NZ_BAAAKJ010000102.1:0-8375 GCF_039527695.1 Kitasatospora putterlickiae | reverse complement strand
CGTCCGCCGGCCAGCAGGACCGGCGGACGGCTGGTGCCGGCCGGGTCCGCGGGACGGGGCCACGGCGGGAGCGTCGGGTCGACGGGGAGGCGGCAGCGGTAGAACGCGCCGTCGTGGTCCACCGGCGCCGTGCCGACCTCCCAGATCCGGCGGATCAGCGGCACCAGCTCGGCCAGCCGGGCGGCGGGCCGCTCCTCGTCGATGCCGTGCCAGTCGGAGATCACCTGCGGGTTCCCGGTGCCGAGGCCCAGCTGGACCCGGCCCGGGGCGAGCTCCGCCAGCGAACGGAACTCGGTGGCGGTGGCCACCGGGGTGCGGCCGAGCGCCCAGGCGATGGCCGAGCCGATCCGGATCCGCGAGGTCGCCGCGGCGACGGCGGCCAGCGTCACCACCGCCGAGCGGTCGTAGAACTCGCTGGAGTGGAAGGACGGCAGCCCGCGCCGTTCCGCCTCGACCGCCACCCGTACCGCCAGCGGCACCGTCCCGGCCTGTACCGCCAGTCCCGGCCTGGTCCTCAAACCGCCGTCCACGTGGATCTCCTTCTCGAAGTGCCGGACTCGTGCTCCGACGCTATGGCCCGGGTCCGGCGCCCGGCTTCTCCCAGGTTGTGCGGGCCCGGAAAACTCGTCGCCGCCGGCGCGATGAGTTCCGGGGGCGCCGCCGGTATGTAGGGGTGAGTCCGTCGGAACAGCCAGGCGGACCGGCTCTGAGGGAGATTCCAATGTCTGTCACCCGTACCGAAGACGAGGCCGCGATCAACGCCGTGCTGGGCGCGACCTACCAGGCATGGGAGGCCAATGACGCCGACGCCTTCGTCGCCCACTACAACGAGGACGCGACCGCCATCCTGCCGGGCTCGCTGCGGGACAGCCGCGAGGTGATCCGCGCGACCATGGCCAAGGGCTTCGAGGGGCCGCTCAAGGGCAGCTCGACGTACAACAGGCAGCTGAGCCTGCGCTTCCTCGGGGACAGCGCCGCGATCGTGGTCAGCGAGTCCGGCATCCTGTTCGCCGGCGAGAGCGAGGTCCCCGACAACCGCAAGATCAACGCCACCTGGGTGCTGGAGAAGAAGGACGGCGCCTGGCACATCGCCGCGTACCACAACAGCGCGATGCTGACGCCCGCGCACTGACCCCCGGGCCGGGCGCGCATCGCGGGAAGGCCCCCGCTCCGGACCCGGAGCGGGGGCCTTCCCGGTGGTCCGGCGGTCAGTCCAGGGCGGTGAGCAGCACCGCCTCGAACTGCTTGGCCACCTCCTCGATCACCTCGGTCCGGTGGAACGCCGTGTCGTACACCAGGTCGAGGGTGAGCCGGCCGGCCACCGTCGAGCCGAACAACGTCGGCACCGGCCCGCGCGAGGTGGTGGCCCACCGGCTGTCCGTGATCCGCAGGCCCTCCGGCACCGGGTACTCCTCGATGACGCCGATGTTCGACACCATGAAGGAGATCGGCGGCAGCGGGGTGGCCTCGCCGACCTCGCGCTGGGAGACCAGCCGGTGCTGGATCTCCTCCTGCGCCAGCGCCTCCTTGAGCTGCGCGCCGATCCGCCGGCCCACCTCGGCGGGGCGGTCGTCGGCGTCGACGCCGGTGGAGCACACCAGCCGCGCCACGCAGCAGAACGGCGCGTCCGGGGCGATCGGCGGCTCGACCCGGCCCCGCAGGTCCACGGCGAAGGCCGGCGCCACCGGCAGCGGCCCGGCCTCTGGGAACCGGGCGCGCACCGCGCACGCCATCGCCCCGACCAGCAGGTTGGTGAGCGAGACCCCGTCCCGGCGGGCGGCGGCCAGCAGCGCGGCCGTCGTCTCCGGTTCGAAGGCGAAGGCGCGCACCGCCAGTTCGCCCGGCGCGTCCGTCGGCGCGCCCAGCGTCAGCGGCGGCTCGCCCGCCTCCGGCGCCCGGACCGGGCCCGGCCGGTACGCGGCGAGCAGCGCCTCCTCCAGCGAGCCCTCGAACGCGGACCGGCCGGCCGGGGCGCTCTCCACCCCGCGCAGCAGGTCGGCGTAGTGGCCGAGCAGGCGGCGCAGCAGCAGGGTGTTCAGCCGGGCGTCACTGCCGGCGTGGTCGCCGGCGAAGCTGAGCACCGCCGACTCCGGACCCTGGGCGAGCGTGACCCGGTAGAGCCGGCGGTCGTCCTCCAGCCCGGTGTTGAGCACCCGCACCAGGCCGTTGTCGCCCGGCGCGACCAGTTCCAGTCCCGGGCCGTCGTCGGCCAGCTCGATGGCGACGTCGTCCGGGGTGCGGCGGAAGGAGCAGCGCACCAGCGGGTGGTCGCGCTGGAGCAGGCGCAGCGCCCGCTCCAGGACCTCCGCGTCGACCCCGCCCTCCAGGGTGACGCTCGCGACGACCGGGCCGACGCGCCACAGGTAGAACAGGGACTCGAAGAAGGTGAGGGAACGTCGCTCGTTCGTCATCGGCGGTACCTTTCGTGCGTCCGGTGGGAGGGGGACGGATCGGCCGGGCCGGGTCACCCGAACGGTGTGGGCGTGAGGAGCCGCCGGTCGAGGCGGGACACCAGCGACCCGTTGAGCTCGCTGAGCCGCCGGGCCTCGATCCAGCGGGGGTCGGCGAAGAAGGACGCCCAGTTGCGCTCCAGGGCGTCGTAGGAGTCGTGCCGCAGCATGTAGACCACCTGGCCCATGGTCTGCGGGCCGAACTCGGTCAGCGAGATGAAGACCACCTCCATCCCGTGCTCGCCGAGCAGCTTCACGGCGTGCTCGTTGAACCGGCGGATCAGGTCCGGCATCCGGCCGGGGACGGCGGTGTACTCGCGGAGTTCGTAGATCATGATGGGTCAACTCTCGTTGTGGGATCCCGACATGGCGACATCCGGCACCGTTCGGCGGCGGCCCCGGCTCGCGTCCGGGAGCCTAGCCACGGCGTTCCCGGGCCGACTTCTCCCTGAGTGCCCCGGCGGGTTCGCGCGGGTTCGCGCGCGGAACGGCGATGAGTTCCGCCCCCCTCGCCGGTATGTAGACCGAGCCCCGGCCGGCGGCACCCGCGCCGCGCCCAAGGGGTTGGAGCGATCGAACGGAGAGAGCCATGACCACGGCAGGGTCGGCGACGCAGCCGACCGCGGCACCCGCCGCAGAGTCCAACCGGCGGTGGATGATGCTGGTACTGCTGTTGCTCGGACAGTTCATGGGCCTGGTCGACGTGTTCATCGTCAATGTGGCGATGCCCTCGATCGGAACCCAGCTGCACGCCTCCGGCGCCTCCCTGCAGCTGGTCGTCGGCGGCTACACGATCGCCTACGCGATGCTGCTGATCACCGGGGCCCGGCTGGGCGACCTGTACGGGCGGCGCCGGATGTACCTGCTGGGCGTCGTCGTGTTCACCCTCACCTCGGCGGGCTGCGCCTTCGCGCCGAACGCCGTGACGCTGGTGGTGTTCCGCTTCGCCCAGGGCGCCAGCGCGGCGGTCATGGTGCCGCAGATCATGAGCGTGATCCAGATGCGGTTCCAGGGCGCGGCGCGCGCCAAGGCGCTGTCCGCCTACGGGGCGGTGCTGTCGACCGGCGCGGTGGCCGGCCTGGTGCTCGGCGGCGTGATCGTCAACGCCGACCTGTTCAACGCCGGGTGGCGCCCGGTGTTCCTGGTCAACCTGCCGATCGGCCTGGTGCTGATCGCGCTCGTCCCGAGGCTGCTGCCGCAGGACGCCCCGACCGGCCGCCGCCGACTGGACCTGTACGGTCTGGCGCTGGCCGTCCCGGCGGTCTTCCTGATGGTCCTCCCGGCCGTCCTCGGACGCGAACTGGACTGGCCCGCCTGGACGTTCGTCTGTATGGCGGCCGGCGTCGCGCTCGCCGCCGTGTTCGTCCGGGTCGAGCGGGGGATCGCCGCGCGCGGCGGCGACCCGCTGCTCAACCTCGCCGTGCTGCGCGCGCCCGGCATGTCGATCGGCATGCTCACCGTGGTGTGCGTCCAGCTCACCTACGGCGGTTTCCTGTTCGTCTTCACCCTCCACCTCCAGCAGGGCCTGGGCGAGAGCGCGCTGCGGGCCGGCCTGACCTACCTGCCGATGTCGGTCGCCTTCGGCCTGGCCGGCTTCTACTGGCGCAAGCTCCCCGAGCGGATCCACCACCTGCTCGCCCCGGCGGGCCTGGCGGTCTCGGCGGTCGCCTACGGCCTGGTCGCGATCGGCGTGCAGGACGGCGGCTCGGGCGGGGCGCTGATGTGGATCGGCACCGTCCTCAACGGTGTCGGCATGGGCCTGTCGGTGAGCCCGCTGCTCACCCAGTCGCTGGTCAACGTGCCGATGGACAAGGCGGTGGACGCCAGCGGGCTGCTGACCACGATCGTCCAGCTCGGCCAGGTGGCGGGCATCGCGGTGTACGGCTCGCTGTACCTGACGCTGGTGGAGCGCACCGGCGACGGTGTCCGCGACCACGTCCTGGGCAGCGCGATGTCGACCAGCTCGGTCTGGATCCTGATGGTGGCCGCGCTCGGCGTGGTCCCCGGCCTGGTCCTGTCCGGCATCGTCCTGCGGGCGCGCCGTCCGGCCCCGGCCCCTCTCGCGGTCGTTCCCGCGCCGGCGGCGGGCACCGCGGACTGACCCGGAACCGCCCGAGCGCCGCGTCGGCGGACGCGGCGCTCGGGCCCGGGGGAGGGCGGGGTTACAGCTCGTTGTCGATGAAGGCGAACAGCTCCTCGGCCGAGACGCTGTCGAGGTCCGCCTCCTCGGTGGCGGGGTCGGTGGCCGTGATGGTCGACAGGAGCGCGCTCAGGCGGGCCGGGACGCGGGTGGCCGCGATGTCGGCGGCCGGGACCGAGCCGACCAGGGCGGAGAGCCGGTCCAGCTCGGACAGGATGCGCCCGATGGCCGCCTGGGTGACCTCCTCGGGTGACTTCTCGCCGGCGGGGGCGAGTTGGTCGAGGAGGTACTGGGTGAGGGCGTTGGGGGTGGGGTGGTCGAAGACGGCGGTGGCGGGCAGGCGGATGGCGGTGGTGGTGTGCAGGCGGTTGCGGAGTTCGACGGCGGTGAGGGAGTCGAGGCCCTGGTCGAGGAAGCCCCGGGTGGCGTCGATGACGGTGGGGTTGTCGATGCCGAGGATCACGGCGACCTGCCGGCGGACCAGGCCGAGCACGTGCTGGTGGCGCTCGGTGGGGGTGAGCGCGGCGAGCTGCTCGGTCAGCGCCGGCCCGGACTGCTCGGCGGCGGCCGTGGGCCGGATGGTGGCCAGCCGTGACCAGAGCGGCAGCCGGGGGGCGTGGGCCAGGTCGAGCGGGGAGAGCAGGTGGAGCGGACGGGCCGTCCGGTCGGCGGCGTCGAACAGCCGCAGGCCCTGCTCGGAGCTCATCGGCAGGAACGCGCTGCGGGACATCCGGGCGTGGTCCTGGTCGGTGAGGTGGCCGGTCATCGCGCTGGCCTGGGCCCAGAGGCCCCAGGCGAGGCTGGTGGCGGGCAGGCCGTTGGCGTGGCGGTGGGCGGCGAGGGCGTCCAGGAAGGTGTTCGCGGCGGCGTAGTTGGCCTGGCCGGCGCTGCCGATGAGGCCGGCGGCCGAGGAGTACAGGACGAAGGCGCCCAGGTCGTGCCCGGCGGTGAGCCGGTGCAGGTGCACCGCGCTGTCCGCCTTCGTGGTGAGGACCGCGCGCAACTGGTCCGGGGTGAGGGAGGCCACCGTGGCGTCGTCGAGGGCGCCGGTGGTGTGGATGACGGCGGTGAGGGGGTGTTCGGTGGGGATGGTGTGGATGAGGTGGGTGAGGGCGGTGGGGTTGGTGGCGTCGCAGGCGGTGATGGTGACGGTGTGGGCGCCGAGGTTGAGGAGGTCGTCGTGGAGTTGGTCGGCGCCGGGGGCGTGGGGGCCTTGGCGGCTGATGAGGTGGAGGTGGGTGGTGTGGTGGTGGGTGACGAGGTGGCGGGCGAGGAGGCTGCCGAGGGTGCCGGTGCCGCCGGTGATGAGGACGGTGCCGTGGGGGTTGACGGGGGTGGGGATGGTGATGACGTTCTTGCCGGTGTGGCGGCCCTGGCTCATGTGGCGCAGGGCGTGGCGCAGGTCGGCGAGGTGCCAGGTGGTGCGGGGCGGGGGGGTGAGGGTGTTGTCGTTGAAGAGGGTGAGGAGGTCGGTGAGCATGGCGTGGGTGCGGTCGGGGCCGGCCTCCTTGAGGTCGAAGGCCTGGTAGGTGGTGCCGGGGTGGGCGGTGGCCGTGTCCTCGGGCCGGCGGATGTCGGTTTTGCCCATTTCGAGGTAGCGGCCGCCGGGGGCGAGGAGGGTGAGGGAGGTGTCGACGGGTTCGCCGGCGAGGGAGGCGAGGATGACGTCGAGGCCGTGGCCGTGGGTGGTGGTGCGGAAGTGGTCGGCGAAGTCGAGGGTGCGGGAGTTGGCGATGTGGTCGTCGTCCAGGCCCATGGCGCGCAGGGTGTCCCATTTGGCGGGGCTGGCGGTGGCGTAGACCTCGGCGCCGAGGTGGCGGGCGAGTTGGACGGCGGCCATGCCGACGCCGCCGGTGGCGGCGTGGATGAGGACGCGTTCGCCGGGCTGGAGGTTGGCGAGGTCGTGGAGGGCGTAGTAGGCGGTGAGGAAGACGGCGGGGATGGAGGCGGCCTGCTCGAACGACCAGCCCTCCGGCACCGGGGCCACCATCCGCTCGTCCGCCACCGTCAACGGCGCGAACGCGGAGGGGAAGGTACCGAGGACCCGGTCGCCCACGGCGAAGCGGGTCACGCCGGGGCCGGTCTCGACGACGACGCCCGCGCCTTCGGCACCGAGGCCGTCGGTGACCGTGACCATGCCGAGCGCCACGGCCACGTCGTAGAAGTTGAGTCCGGCGGCGCGGACCTGGAGGCGGATCTCGCCGGGTTCCAGGGGGCGGGTGGCGCGGGGGTTGGCGGCGCGGCCGACCTCGTCGAAGGTGCCGCCGCCGAGGGCGTCGATGCGCCAGTCGTGGCCGGCGCCGAAGCCGGAGACGGCCGGGATCTGGCCTGTGCCGGAGCCGCGTCCGACGCGCAGGGCGAGCAGGGTGCCGGAGCGGTGGGCGAGTTGGGGTTCGCCGGTGCCCAGGGCGCGGGTGATCAGGGCGGTGTGGTCGGGGGCCTCGGTGGTGTCGGGGTCGGTGTCCAGGAGGACGAAGCGGTCGGGGTGCTCGCTCTGGGCGCTGCGGATCAGGCCCCAGGCGGTGGAGGCGGGCAGGTCGGTGACATCGGCGCGCGGGCCCTGTCCGGCGGCGACGGCGCCCCGGGTGAGCACGAGCAGCGGCGTCGATTCCAGCCGGGGTTCGGCGATCCACGCCTGCACCACCGCCAGCAGATCGGCCGCGATCCGGTGGGCGGACTCGGGGAGCCCCTGCTCCTCGGCCGGGGAGACGGCGGTGACCACCGCGCAGGCCGGGGCCGGGGCGCCGCCGTCCAGGGCGGCCGCGAGCGCGGCGACGTCGCCGTGGGCGGTGGCGCCGGTCAGCGCGGCGCCGAGGCCGAGCGGGTCCTGACCCAGCAGGGCGACACCGGCGAGGTCCGCCTCCTCGGCCGCCGGGGCGGGGACGGGGATCCAGTCGAGGGAGAACAGCCCGTCGGGCGCGGGCGCGGCCGTGGCGAGCCGGCCCGGGTCGACCGCCCGGATGTGCAACTCGTCGATGTTCAGCACGAGTTGGCCGGACGGGTCGGCGGCGGTCACCTGGAGGGCGGCCTCGCCGATGGTGCGCAGCCGGACCCGCAGGGTGCGGGCGCCGGAGGCGTGCAGGCCGATCCCGTTCCAGGAGAACGGCAGCCAGACGCCCTCCTGGGGGAAGGTCTCGTGCCGGCTCAGGCCGTGCAGGGCGGCGTCCAGCAGGGCCGGGTGCAGGCCGAAACGGTCCGCGTCGCCGGCCGCCGCCTCAGGCAGGACCACCTCGGCGAAGAGCTCGCTCGGGTCGGCGCCGCGCCACAGCCGGGTCAGGCCCTGGAAGGCGGGGCCGTAGGCGTAGCCGCGTCCGGCGAGCGTCTCGTACAGGTCCTCGGTCGGGACGGGGGTGGCGTCGGCGGGCGGCCAGGCGCCGGGAGCGGCGAAGGCGGCGTCCCCGGTGGCCGGTGAGCCGTCGTGCGGGGCGAGGGTGGCTTGGGCGTGGCGGGTCCAGGTGGTGTGGGTGGTGGTGTGGGGGCGGGAGTAGATGGTGGTGTTGCGGCAGCCGTCGGGGTCGGGGGCGTCGATGACGATCTGGAGGTCGAGGGCGCCGGTGGTGGGCAGGAGGAGGGGGGTTTGGACGAGGAGTTCCTTGACGCCGGCGCTGGTGGTGTGGTCGGCGGCGTGGAGGGCGAGGTCGAGGAAGGCGGTGCCGGGCAGGAGGGCGGTGCCGGTGACGGCGTGGTCGGCCAGCCAGGGGTGGGTGGCCAGGGAGAGGGTGCCGGAGAGGATGGCGCTGTCGCCGGAGGCGATGTCGACGGCGGCGGCGAGCAGGCCGTGGTCG
>NZ_BAAAKJ010000101.1:316-8106 GCF_039527695.1 Kitasatospora putterlickiae | reverse complement strand
CGTGGCTGGCGACGGCCGGCAGCGGCGACGTCCTGGCCGGCCTGGCCGGCTCGCTGCTCGCCACGGGCCTCTCCCCACTGGACGCCGCCTCCGTGGCCGCCTACCTGCACGGCCTCGCCGCCCGCCACGCCGCCGCCACCCCCGGCGCCCCCATCACCGCCCTCGACGTCGCGACCGCCCTCTCCACCGCCTGGAACGACGTCCGCTCAGCCACTGCAGATGAATATGCAGACCGGTCTACATACGAGCGGGAGTAGGAAGTCGGCCAGGCCGACTTCCTACTCCCGCTCCGCTGCTCCTTAATGCTCCCGCGCCTGCCCTGTGGTGGCGTCCCGGGCAGAATCAGTAGACCGGTCTGCATATTGCTGTGCGCGCCGGCCAGCTGGTGGCGCGTGCGCGGGTTGCCTGGAATGGAAAGTCGGGCGGGCCGACTTCCTGCTCCCGCATCCTCCGCTGCCTGGTGGCGTCTCATGGCTGGAATCGGTACACCGCTCTGCATTTCGCCGCGTGCCGGCGTTCTGGTGGGCGCATGGTGTCGGGCTGCCTGGAGTGGAAAGTCGGGTGGGCCGACTTCCTGCTCCCGCCTCTTCCGCTGCCTGGTGGCGTCTCACGGCTGGAATCGGTAGACCGGTCTGCATATTTCACCGCCCGCCGACCCCGGTGGCGCGTGCGCGGGTTGCCTGGAGTGGAAAGTCGGGTGGGCCGACTTCCTGTTCCAGCTGCTTCTGTGCGCGGTGGTGCCCGGAAGTGCTCCGGGTCGAATCAGTAGACCGGTCTGCATATTCGAGCGCGGTGCCCAGTCGCCTGGAGTGGAAAGTCGGCCCGCCCGACTTTCCACTCCGTGACGGTCGCCGGGGAGGCTATGTAGACCGGTCTGCATATTGCTGGGGTGGGCCGGGGGTGGGTGGGAACCGGGGGGTGCTTCGTGGGCGTCCGGGAAGGGGCGGGGGGTTGTGGGGGGACGGTGTGCCGACGGGCTGTTCGGCGAGGACCCTGGGATGTCTGGGAGACTGACCCTGATGACAACTGCGAAGACCACCGTTACGGCCACCCTCACCGAAGGCGCGCGAGCCGAGGTGACCATCGATCTCGCCGCCCTGCGCGGCAACCTCGACGCGCTGCGCGAGCGTATCGGCGGGGCCACGGTGATGGCCGCGGTCAAGTCGGACGCTTACGGGCACGGCGCCGTCCGGTGCGCCCGGGAGGCGGTGGCCGCGGGAGTCCGCTGGCTGGGCACCGCGACGCCGGACGAGGCGCTCGCGCTGCGCGCCGCCGGCATCCGCCCGGACCAGGCCCGCATCCTCTGCTGGCTGTGGACCCCCGGCGGCCCCTGGCGCGAGGCCCTCTTCGCCGACCTCGACATCTCGGTCAGCGGCCAGTGGGCGCTCACCGAACTGCTCGCCGCCGTCCGCGCCACCGGCATCCCGGCCCGGGTCCACCTGAAGGCCGACACCGGCCTCGGCCGCAACGGCTGCCAGCCGCACGACTGGCCGGAGCTGGTCGCCGCCGCCCGCCGCGCCGAGCTGGACGGCCTGCTCACCGTGGTCGGCGTCTGGTCGCACTTCGCCGCCGCCGACGAGCCCGGCCACCCCTCCATCCAGGCCCAGCTGGACGCCTACCGCGCCGCTCTGGCCACCGCCGAGGCGGCGGGCCTGCGCCCCGAGGTGCGGCACCTGGCCAACTCGCCGGCGGCCCTGCTGCTCCCGCAGTCGCACTACGACATGGTCCGCACCGGCCTCGCGATGTACGGGCTGTCGCCGGTCCCGGACGTCGGCTCGCCGGCCGACTTCGGCCTGCGCCCGGTGATGTCGCTGAGCGCCCGGCTGGCGCTGGTCAAGCACGTCCCCGGCGGCCACGGCGTCAGCTACGGCCACCACTACACCACCCCGGGCCCGACCACCCTGGGCCTGGTCCCGGTCGGCTACGGCGACGGCGTCCCCCGGCACGCGAGCGGCATCGCCCCGGTCCAGATCGACGGCCGGTGGCGCACCGTGGCCGGCCGGGTGGCGATGGACCAGTTCGTCGTCGACCTCGGCGGCGACACCCCGCCGATCGGCGACGAGGTGCTCCTCTTCGGCAACGGCGACCGCGGCGAGCCGACCGCCGAGGACTGGGGCCGCGCCTGCGGCACCATCTCCTACGAGATCGTCACCCGGATCGGCGCCCGGGTGCCGCGCCGCTACGTCGGAGGCCTGGACGAGGGCCCGCACGGGAGCCCGCTCGGATGAGCGACCAGCCCGGAGCCGACCCGGTCGAGGCGGTGAGCGGCGTGGCCCGCGCCGTCAAGGCGGCCGGGGCGGCCACCGGGGTGAGCCGGGCCGGTCTGATCGGCATCTCGGTCGGCGTGCTCGCGGCCGGCGCCGCCGCCGGTGTGGCGATCGAACGGCTGACGGTCGGCCGGACGATGCGCCGCCGGGCCCGCGCCGAGCTGGACGCCAAGGCCCCGTACGGATCGCTGCGTGGCCGCCCCCGCACCGTCGCCGCCGCCGACGGCACCGAGCTCTACGTCGAACTGGACGGGCTGGACGGCACCGGCGGCACCGAAGGCACCGACGGCACGGACAGCACCGACGACGGTCCCGAGCCGCTGACCGTGGTCTTCTGCCACGGCTACTGCCTCAACCAGGACAGCTGGCACTTCCAGCGCGCCGCGTTCCGCGACGGCGTGCGGCTGGTCTTCTGGGACCAGCGCAGCCACGGCCGCTCCGAGCGCTCCCGCTCCTTCCGGGCCGGCGAGCCCGCCAGCATCGACCAGCTGGGCGGCGACCTCAGGTCCGTGATCGACGCCGTCGCACCCACCGGCCCGCTGGTCCTGGTCGGCCACTCGATGGGTGGCATGACGGTGATGGCGCTGGCCGACCAGTACCCCGAACTCTTCCGCGAGCGGGTCGCCGGCGTGGCCCTGATCGGCACCCTGGCCGGGAACTGGGACGCCGTCACCTTCGGCCTGCCCCAGGTGGGCGCCAGGCTGTTCCGCCGGGTCGCGCCGGGCATGATCAAGCTGCTCGGCCGTCAGGTGGATCTGGTGGAGGCGACCCGCCGGCTGGGCACGGACGTCAGCGCCGTCTTCTACCGGCGCTTCTCCTTCGGCGGGAAGGACGTCGACCCGGGCGTGATCCGGTTCGCCGAGCAGATGCTGGACGCCACCCCGATCGACGTGGTGGCCGAGTTCTACCCGGTGTTCTCGGTCCACGAGAAGACCGAGGCCCTCGCCGCGCTGCACGGCATCCCGGCGCTGGTGCTGACCGGTACCAAGGACCTGCTGACCCCTCCCGGCCACGGCGAGGTGATGGCCGAACGGCTGCCGGGTGCCGAACTGGTCCTGGTCGAGGACGCCGGCCACCTGGTGATGCTGGAGCGCCCCGACGTGGTCGACGCCCGGCTCGCCGCCCTCTTCGAGCAGGCCGCCCGCTTCCGCGGCGCCGACGAGCCGGCCTCCGGGACCGACGAGCCGGCGTAGTCCGCGAACGGGGCCGGCGCGGTGGGCGTGGGGGATGTGGCACGGTAGCGGGGGCGCCCGAGGGCCGGTGCGCCGTCGTTTGACCGAAGGGCTTGATTAGCGCATGGGCTCGCACGCCACTCTCACCGTCGCCACCCCCGACCGGATGGGCCGGCTCGGCCGGGAGCTGGCCGCGCTGCTGCGGCCGGGGGACCTGGTGCTGCTCTCCGGTGAGCTGGGGGCGGGGAAGACCACGCTGACCCGGGGGCTCGGTGAGGGGCTGCGGGTGCGGGGCGCGGTCACCTCGCCGACCTTCGTGATCGCCCGGGTGCACCCGTCGCTGGTCGGCGGACCGGCGCTGGTGCACGTCGACGCGTACCGGCTGGGCGGGGACCTCGACGAGATGGAGGACCTCGACCTGGACGTCTCGCTGCCCGAGTCGGTGGTGGTCGTCGAGTGGGGCGAGGGCAAGGTCGAGCGGCTCTCGGAGGACCGCCTGGAGGTCCGGATCGAGCGGGCCATCGGCGCCGAGGCGGCGGGTGACGACCTGGACCCGCGCCGGGTGGGGCTGACCGGGCTCGGGCCCCGCTGGGACGGCGTGGACCTGTCGGTGCTGGCCTGACGGAGCCGGACACCGCCGAAGTCACGGTTTGCCGACAGGGTGTCGGGAAGATGTTGCGGTCGGGGTCCCGGGCGTGGTGGGATGGGTTTTGAGGTTAGGTCTGCCTAACTAGGGAGGCGCCATGCCGAGCACCACGCCCGCCCCGGAGCGCGAACCGCGCGGGACCGGGGCCGAGGGGCCCGACCGCCGTGCCGCGGGGGAGCCGATGCGGGCCCTGCTGGCCGCCTGCGCGGCGGCGGAGGCGGTCTCCACCCCGCCCGGACGACGACCGCCCGTACGGCGACCGGCCGGAAGCGCACAGGCCGGAAGCGCGCAGGGCGAGGAGCCGCGGGTGGACCGCGCCGCGTAACCTCCGGGCCGCCGGGGTCAGGCGATCACGACCACCTTGGTGTCCTTGGGCGCGAAGTCCCAGAGCAGCTGCCCGTCCGCCCGGCTGCTGCGGATGCCGCCGGTCTTCGCCTTCGTACCGCCGCCCCCGATCGCGGACGGCGTCCCCGACGCGGACGCCGTCGGCGCGGCGGTCGGCGTGCCGGTGGCGCCGTCGGTGGCCGCGCTGAAACCGAACACCACGCCGTTCTGCTGGGCGAACCGCACCACGTGCTCGATCTGCTTGCCGTCGGTGCCGGTTCCGGACGGGGTGCGGCTGTACACGGGGTAGCTGCCGGGGGCCGGTTCGACGGTGCCAGGGGTGACCGGGAACGCGGCCACCACCTGCGGGGTCTTCTTCGGGTCGACCAGCCAGACGTAGTGCGTGCCGACCGAGTAGACGACCCGCAGCCCGGTGCCGGTGCCCGCGGCGGGCAGCGGCGGCACGGTCGGCGTGGGCGTGCTGGTCGGGGTGGCCGAGGCGGCCGGCCCGCTGGACGAGGCGGCGGTGCTCGTGCCCGGATTGGCGGCGACCGCGCGGTCCTGCGCGCCGTTGGCCTGGAAGGCCAGCAGGCTCACCACCGCCAGGGCCCCCAGGGTCAGCCCCGTGACCACCACTCCAGGACCCATCTTCGCCACGTGTGCTCCCACCGCCGTCCCAAAACCGTCGGCCCCATCGTGCCAGGTTCGCCCGTCCGGTCCGCATCGCGTCGGACGTGTGTTCCGCCGTGGAGCGGGTTTTCGATCGGGCGGCGCACATCCCGCGAACGCCGGGAGCGGACCGGGGCCCGACGGGCCACGACGGGTCACCGCCCGACCGGTCTAACCTTGACCCGTGCTGCTGCTCGCGTTCGACACCGCTACCCCCGCCGTCACCGCCGCCGTCCACGACGGCACGGCCGTCCTCGCCGAGACCGACCAGGTCGACGCCAGACGCCACGGCGAACTCCTGTTGCCCGCGATCGACCAGGTGCTGCGGGCGGCCGGTGTCGACAAGCACCGGCTGACGGACATCGCCGTGGGCGTCGGCCCGGGCCCGTACACCGGTCTGCGGGTCGGCCTGGTGACCGCCGCCGCGCTGGGCCACGCCCTGGACCTGCCGGTGCACGGCGTCTGCACCCTGGACGCGATCGCCCACCGGGCCCGCGCCGAGGGCCTGGCCGGCGAGCCGTTCACGGTGGCCACGGACGCGCGGCGCAAGGAGGTCTACTGGGCCGCCTACGACGCCGAGGGCCGCCGGACCGAGGGCCCGTCGGTGGACCGCCCGGGCGAGCTGACGCCGTCGGCGCGCTCGGTCGGCGCGGGCGCGCTGCTCTACCCGGACGCCTTCCCCGGCGCGCACGGCCCCGAGCACGTCTCGGCCGGCGCGCTCGCCGAGTTCGCCGCCGCCGAGCTGGCCGCCGGCCGGGCCCTGCTGCCCAACGCCCCGCTCTACCTGCGCCGCCCGGACGCCCAGGTGCCGGCCGGCTACAAGGCGGTGCTCCCGGCGTGACCGGCCCGAGCACCGACGGGGCCGTGCGCACCGCCGTCCCCGCCGCCACGCTGCGCCCGATGCGCTGGTGGGACATCGCCCCGGTGCTGGCGCTGGAACTGGAGCTGTTCCCCGAGGACGCCTGGTCCGCCGGCATGTTCTGGTCCGAGCTGGCCGAGGCCCGTCCCGACGGCACCCGCCACTACACCGTCGCCGTCACGCCGGACGGCACGCTCGTCGGCTACGCCGGGCTGATGGCGGTGGCCGGTGAGGGCGACGTGCAGACCATCGCCGTCGACGGCCGCCACCAGGGCACCGGACTCGGCGCGGCGCTGCTCGCCGACCTGGTCCGGGAGGCCGCCCGGCGCGGCTGCGCGGACCTGCTGCTGGAGGTCCGGGTGGACAACCTCCGCGCGCAGCGGCTCTACGAGCGCTTCGGTTTCGAGCCGGTCGGCATCCGGCGCGGCTACTACCAGCCCGCCAACGTCGACGCGCTGGTGATGCGCCTCGATCTCGCCGAAGCCGCCGCCAACGTAGCCGCCGCCGACGAGGCCGCCGCCGACGAAGCCGCCGCCAACGAGGCCGCCGAAGCCGCCCCCGCCCCCGAAGACCTCGACGAACCCGCGGACCACCCGCGACCGGACGTGAAGAAGGACACCACCCATGGCTGACGAACCGCTCGTCCTCGGCATCGAGACCTCCTGCGACGAAACCGGCGTCGGCATCGTGCGCGGCACCACGCTGCTCGCCGACGCGGTGGCCTCCAGCGTCAACGACCACGCCCGGTTCGGCGGCGTCGTCCCCGAGATCGCCAGCCGCGCGCACCTGGAGGCGATGGTCCCCACCATCCAGCGCGCCCTGGACACCGCAGGCGTCAAGGCGAGCGACCTGGACGGCATCGCCGTCACCGCCGGCCCCGGCCTGGCCGGCGCGCTGCTGGTCGGCGTGAGCGCCGCCAAGGCGTACGCGTGGGCCCTGGACAAGCCGCTGTACGGCGTCAACCACCTCGCCTCGCACATCTGCGTGGACCAGCTGGAGCACGGCCGGCTGCCGTCCCCGACGATGGCCCTGCTGGTCTCCGGCGGGCACTCCTCGCTGCTGCTCAGCGAGGACATCACCAGCGACGTGCGCCCGCTCGGCGCGACCATCGACGACGCGGCCGGCGAGGCCTTCGACAAGGTGGCCCGGGTGCTCGGGCTCGGTTTCCCCGGAGGCCCGGTGGTGGACCGCACCGCCCGCGAGGGCGACCGGAAGGCGATCGCCTTCCCGCGCGGCCTGACCGGCCCCAAGGACCCGGAGTACGACTTCTCCTTCTCCGGTCTGAAGACCGCCGTCGCCCGCTGGGTGGAGGCCAAGCGCCGGGCCGGAGAGGACGTGCCGGTGGCCGATGTGGCGGCGTCCTTCCAGGAGGCGGTCACCGACGTGCTGACCCGCAAGGCGGTCAAGGCCTGCAAGGACAACGGGGTCGACCACCTGATGATCGGCGGCGGCGTCGCGGCCAACTCGCGGCTGCGCGAGATGGCCCAGCAGCGCTGCGACCGGGCCGGCATCCGGCTGCGGGTGCCGCGCCCGGGCCTGTGCACCGACAACGGCGCGATGGTCGCCGCGCTCGGCGCCGAGATGGTCTGGCGCGACCGCGCGCCGTCCTCCCTCGACCTGTCGGCGGACTCCTCGCTGCCGGTCACCGAGGTCCACGTCCCGCACACCGACTTCCACGGCCAGGCCTACCGGGCGCTGGGCGGCCAGGAGTGAGCACCACCGCCGCGATGTGGGAGGCCCGGGCCGCCGACGGGCGGGGCGCCGAGCTCTCCGCCTGGGTCCGGCAGACCGCGCTGCCCGCGCTGCGCGGCCGCGCCGGGCTGCTGCGCGCCGAGCTGTTCGCCGCCCCCGGC
>NZ_BAAAKJ010000101.1:0-301 GCF_039527695.1 Kitasatospora putterlickiae | reverse complement strand
CCCCCGGCCGAAGGCGGCGGGAGGGTGCTGCTGATCACCTGGTGGTCGGGCGAGCCGGTGCCGGTGCCCGAGCCGCCCGCCGCCTTGCTGGGCCGTCCGGTGCACCGCTGGTCGTTCATCAGCGAGCACGTGGAGTAGGACCACCGGGCCGCACGCCCGTCCGGGAACCGAACGTGCGACCGTTACCGTGCTAACGAGCGGGATCGCTGAACGGGAACGGGGAGCACGGCGCGGTGAACAGGCACGGGTGGAGCAGGACGACGGCGTACGTGGTGGGGGCGGCGGTCCTGTCGGCCGCCGC
>NZ_BAAAKJ010000100.1:2832-3370 GCF_039527695.1 Kitasatospora putterlickiae | reverse complement strand
CAGGTCGACGGCTTCGGCGGCGAGGTCGAGGCCGTGGCGTCCACCGGTGGCGGCGCCGAGGGCGCGCAGGGCGCGGCCGACGGTGCGGGGGGTGCCCCAGACGCGGGCGAGCCGCAGTTCCTCCTCGGCGAGCGCGACGGCGGGGCCGGGTTCGCCGAGCTGGAGGTGGCATTCGGCGGCGACGGAGCGCCAGGGGGTGACGATGGGGCTGTGGACCTGGCGCTCGCCTTGGCGGCGGCCGCATTCGAGGAGGTCGGCGAGGGCTTCGCCGGGTTCGCCGGAGGCGAGTCGGAGCAGGCCCCGGGCGTAGAGGTACTCGTTCCACTCCCAGGAGTCCTGGGCGCGGTCGGCGGCGACGGCGCGGGCGAGGCCGTGGGCCTGCCAGAGCCGGCCGGTCTCGACGAGGGCGATGACGCTCTGGGCGACGAGGTGGGCGTTCTGCTGGCCGAGGAGTTCGGCGTAGCGGCCGGGGGCGGCCTCTTCGGCGGCGTGGCGGTCGACGGGGGTGGCGGCGGTCCACCAGGACTGGCCGGCGGCG
>NZ_BAAAKJ010000100.1:0-2797 GCF_039527695.1 Kitasatospora putterlickiae | reverse complement strand
CCCAGGTGCGCGTCCGGGGCAGTCCGGGTGACCGCCGGGCGGTGGGTCGCGGGGCGGGGGCGGGGGCGGGTCGCGCGGTGGACGGTGTCGTGGGGGCGGGACCGGGGGCGGTGAGGCCGTAGTCGTCGAGCAGGGCCTGGTACTCGCCGCGCATGATCCTGGTCTCGGCGCGGACGCTGAGCAGGCACTGGTAGCCGGGGTCGAGGGGGCCGCCGCGGTAGTTGGCGAAGCCTCGGGCGACGATCTCGTCGGCCTGGTCGAGGAGGTCGGCCCACTGGGAGAGGGTGGCGAGGGAGACCAGCAGGTAGGAGCGGCAGAGCGGCTCGACGGGCGCGTCGTCGAGTTCGCGGACGCGGTCGGCGACCTCGTCGGCGGAGAGCAGGCCGCTGGTGGCGTCGAATTCGGTGAGCAGGGCGAGGGCGGGCGGGGCGAGGCGCTGGGGGGTTCGGGTGGCGAGGCGCTGGACGCCTTCGACGACCTGGATCCAGCTGCGGCCGTCGTGGGCGGCGATCTGGGCGGTGGCGGCCTGGACGGCGTGGAGGACGTCCTCCTGGTCGGCGAAGCGGTGGGCGAGCTCGTCCATGAGTTCGAGGGCGGCGGGGGTGTCTCCCCGGGTGGCGAGGACGGCGCCGAGGGTGTTGGCGGCGCGGAAGACGCCCTCGTCGGTCTGCTGGAGGTGGACGGCTTCGGCGAGGTGGCGCAGGCCGACGGTGCGTTCCGAGGGGCCGAGGGTGACTTCGAGGCCGCCGAGTTCGGTGAGCAGCAGGCCGCGTTGGCGGTCGCTGAGGGGTTCGGCGAGGACGCGGCGCAGCAGGGCGGCCGCGTCGGCGGGGTGGTCGTCCTCGGCGGCCTGGCGGGCGGCGCGGCGCAGGGTGTCGGCGGCCCAGCGGGGGGTGGGGGCGGGGGTGAGCAGGAGGTGGCCGGCGACGGTTTCGTCGGGGGCGCCGGTGCGGTGGAGGTGTTCGGCGGCGGCGAGGTGGACCTCGGCGCGGTGGCCGGGGGCGTGGCCGGTGAGGACGGCGTCGGCGAGCAGGGGGTGCGCGAAGCGGGGCCAGCGGCCGTGGCCCGGGGTGTCGAGGAGGCGGTGGAGGGTGAGGTGGGCGAGCCAGCCGGCGAGCCGGCCGGGGTCGGCGGCGGTGAGTTCGGCGAGCAGCGGGACGGGGTCGAGGGGCGGGGTTCCGGGGGCGGGGACGGTGTCGGCGGCGGGGTGTTCGCTCATCCGGGCGAGGACGCGGGCGACGGTGACGGCCCGGTCGCCGGCGCCGTGCAGCCAGGCGTCGACGGCTTCGGCGAAGGCGCCGCCGGGCAGGGCGCCGCAGCGCTCGGGCAGGGCGGCGGGCAGGGCCGGGGACGGGGCGCCGGCCTCGGCCGCGGTCCCGGTCTCCGACGCACCGGTCCCCTCCGCCGTACCGGTCCCCTCCGACGCGAGGTCGGTGAGCAGCGCGGTGAGCAGCAGCGGGTTGCCGCCGCTGGCGCGGGCGCAGTCGGCGGCGAGGCCGGGGGGCGCGTCGGTCCCGAGGTGGTGGCGGGCGATCCGGACGGCGGCCGGGGTGCCGAGCGGGGCGAGCCGCAGGGTGGTGGCGAGGTCCGGGGTGAGGTCGCGGGTGAAGCGGCCGGGCGGGGTGTCGAGGGTGGCCTGGCGGTGTTCGGTGGCGATCAGCAGCGCGGGCAGCCGGTCGATGCGGCGGGCGACCTGGCGCAGCCAGCGGCGGGAGGGCTCGTCGGCGAGGTGGATGTCGTCGAGGGCGAGCAGCAGCGGGTGGTGGGTTCCGTGCAGGCGGAGCAGGGACCAGAGGGTGGCCTCGGCGGCGTCGGGGTCGGTGGTACCGGCGGGGTGCGCGGTCGGCGCGACGGCGGCGGAGGTCCGGCCGTAGGGGCCGGCGGGGGTGGGGCCGGTGTCGAAGAGCTGGCGGGCGGCCGCGTACGGGGTGGCGGTCTCCTCGGCGGAACAGCGGGCGCGCAGCACGGTGGTGCCGTCGGCGGCGGCGAGGCGGGCGGCTTCGGCGAGCAGCGCGGTGCGGCCGGTTCCGGTGGCGCCGGTGATCAGCAGGACGTGGCCGGTGCCGCGGCGGGCGGCGTCGGCCCGGTCGGTGATCTGCCGGAGCTCCGGTTCGCGTTCCATGAGGTGGGTGGACGTGGTGGTGCTCATCCCCGGTTTCCCCTCTCTCCCCTTCTGCCCTTCCCGGCCGCCTGCCGGTGTCCGATCGGGCAGCATCCGCCGTTGTACCGGGAAAACGTCTTGACGTGCCAACCACGCGTTACCGACGAGTCCGGTTCTCGCCGCGGCGTGATGGTTCCGGGGTGGACTCGTGGGTCTCCGGGGATCGGCCCGGAGGGGCCGATTCCGGTTGTCGCGGGGGCAGGCCCGTCGCCCTTGGGACCACCCCGGACCTCGGGAAGGTTGCCCCCGCCGATCGGCGGGGACTGCCCGGCGGGTCCGATCTCGTGGTGGACCACGATGGCCGGGAGGCTGCCCGGGCGGGAAGCATGGTGGCAGTTTCCGGGGCACGGGCAGCGCTTCCGGATCGCCGTCGTCACGGTCGGCCGTCCCGGGTGGGGCGAAAGCCCTGAGGTTCGGGGTCCGCCGGGTGGCCGGGCCGGCTTCTCCAGGAGGGGGCCAGATTTGACTGTTCTGCACACCGAGTACGACCGCCGTGGTACGGCGGTCCGGGCTTCGTCGCCCGCCGCGCGCACGGTGGCGCCTCAGCGCACGGTGGCGTCCCGCACGGGCGCCGTGGCCGGTCAGGTGCCGGGGACGGCCGCGCCGGCAGCGGTGGCCGCGAGGGCGGTGGCGGTG
>NZ_BAAAKJ010000099.1:27912-29212 GCF_039527695.1 Kitasatospora putterlickiae | reverse complement strand
CCCCTCCCTGAGGGACCGGGCCCGCCCCGTCGGCCGCCGCCCACCGGCTCACCCCGGACCCGGGCGGAACCGCGGGGCGGGCACACCGCGCAGGCCGCCCGTGATTCCTCCCACCCAAGGGGTATGCCCATGCACGCCGGCACCGCCGTACCACCGGTGAGAACCGTCCCCGCCGACCGCGCGCTGCGCGCCGTCCGCGCCCTGCTGCTCGTCCTCGCCATGCTGGCCGCCCTGGTGGGCGTCAGCCTTCCGGCGGCCGGCGCGGCGCACGCCGCCGTGCCCGACCGCTGGGGCTTCGCGTACCTCGACAACCCGGCGCCGCCGTGGCCGGCCTACGTGCCCGACACCACCCGGCAGTGGGGCAGCTGGTCGTCCCCGGCCGCCAACCCGGTGAAGGTCGATCACATCGGGGTCGGGTCCTACATCGTGCACTTCCCGCTGATCGCCGGCCCCGGCGGCATCGCGCACGTGACGGCTGTCGGCCGCACCGGCGGCTGGTGCCAGGTCAGGGGCTGGGTGACGGCCGGCAGCGGGCAGGACGTCGGGGTGGCCTGCTACCGGCCGGGCGGCGCGCCCGAGGACAGCCGGTTCACCGTCCTCTACACCACCAGCAGCGGGGTGCCGGCGCCCGCCGTCGGCGGCTACGGCTACGTCCACTCGAACACCACCGGCGCGGTGATCACCCAGTACAACTCGACCGGCGCCACCAACGCGGTCGGCTACGGCGGGCCCGGTGTCTGGAAGGTCTGGCTGCCCGGCCTGGGCCAGGCCACCCCGGCCGGGAACATCGAGGTCACCGCCGTCGACATGGCCAACGCCGCGCGCTGCAAGGTCGGCGACTGGGCGCCGTCGGCGGGCGGCCAGACCGTCATCGTCAACTGCTACAACGCCGCCAACGCCCCGTTCGACACCCGCTGGACGCTGAGCTACTCGGAGAAGCGGGCCGTGCACGGGGCGGCGCTGCCGCCCAAGTCCTACGGCTACCTGTGGTTCAACGGCGGCGTGCCGGCCGGGACGAACTTCAACTCCTCCGGCGGGGTCAACACGCTCGCCGGGTCCGTCCCCTACAACGTCACCATGCCGAACATCGCCGTCCCCTCGGACACCGCGCAGGTCACCGCCTTCGGCCCCGGCCCGGACTACTGCGGCCTGGCCCTCCCCTGGACCCGCAGCTCCGGCACGGTGAACCTCAACCCGCTGTGCTTCAACGGCTCCGGCTCGCCGGTCCCGTCCCGCTTCCTCACCGCCTTCACCTCGGCGTCCTGATCCCGCCGGTCCCGCCGACGGCCGGGCCCGGGCG
>NZ_BAAAKJ010000099.1:23815-27888 GCF_039527695.1 Kitasatospora putterlickiae | reverse complement strand
CCGGGCCCGGCCCGCGCCGGTTGGGCCGGATGCCGCCGTGCGGGTGCGGCGGGCCGCTCCCGCGGCCACGTTGGGGAGATGGACATCGTCGTCGTACTGGAACCGGACACACCGACCAACATCAGGATCCTCGGCCCCGGCCACACGCCCGCGGAGCCCGGGATCCCGGTGCGCCGCGCGCACACCGCCCCCACCGAGGCCTCGGGCGCCTGCGGCCCGCGCACCATGTGCGGGCTCGACACCTCCGACATGACCCTCGCTCCGCACCGGGAGGACCATCCCGACCGGCCGCGGCCGAGGCCGCACTGGCACACCTGCAGCACGTGCCGCAACGCCGGGGAGGGCCGTTCCCCCGGCACACTAGGCTGACCGGATGACAACCAACCGTAAGTCCGCGCTCGTTCCGCTGGCCCTGGCCGGGCTCCTGCTCGGAACGGCCGCCTGCGCGTCGTCCGGCGGCACGGACGGCGCTTCCGGCGGCGGCACGCTCTCCTTCGCCAAGCTGAAGTCGACGGTGCGGGGCCTCGGTCCGGACCCGTCGTGCCCGTTCGGCCTGGACCTGGCCGGCGCGCTGAAGGCGACCGGGATCGAACGCGGTGTCACCCCGGACAGCGGGACGGGCAAGCCGGTGCGGGCCGAGGTCGTCCCGGCCGAGGAGGCCCTGCCGGGCCCGACCGGCGGCACGCCCGGCCCGGCGGTGGCGACGCTGCCCGCACGGCCCGAGCACATCCAGGTGTGGTGCTCCTACAACGCCGGGGCGACCCCGGTGGAGATCGGCGTGGTCGCCGCCCCGGCCGAGAAGGTCGCGGTCAACCTGGCGCTGCCCTACATCCAGCAGGCCGGCGACCTCACGACCGAGGAGCTGTTCACCGTCTCCGCCGAGCAGCCGGCCCCCGGCCAGGCGAAGACGGCGCCCGGTCCCGGGTCGATCGCCATCGCCCGGGTCGCGGTCGCGGGCAAGGGCGACCTCGCGCTGCTGGTCGGCCAGGGCACCGAGGCGTCCTCCCCGGACGCCGCGCTCACCGGCGAGCCGCTGCGCGCGCTGGCCGAGAAGCTCGCCGCCCAGCTGCACGTCTGAGCCGCGCCGGAACGCCGGCCCGGACGCCACCGGGCCGGCCCCGGCCTCCCTGGGGACGGTCCGTCACGGGCCGTCGGGGTCCGTCCGCTGGGCGGGCACCGCCGAGGTCCGGTCGTGCTGCAGCGCCCGCAGGTCGGCGAACATCCCCGGCTCGGCGGCCAGCCGGTCGAACGTCCCCTCCTGGATCACCCTGCCGTGGTCCAGCACCACGATGCGGTGCGCCACCCTGGTGTTCTCCAGGTTGTGGGTGACCAGCACCGTCGCGCAGTCCCTGGCGACGTCCGCGAGACCGGTGAAGATCCGGTGCTCGGCCCTCGGGTCCATCGCACTGGTCGGCTCGTCGAGGATCAGCAGCGTGCCGGAGCGCGCCCGGTGGAAGGCGGCCGCGGTGACCACCCGCTGCCACTGCCCCTCGCTGATCTCGGCGCCGCCCCAGAACTCCTTGGCCAGCAGGGTGTCCAGGCCGTGCGCCAGCTCGGCGATCACCTCGTCCGCGCCGGTGGCCGCGGCCGCCTCCAGCACGGGGCCGTCGCCCTCCTCGCCGGGCTGGCCGAGGGTGATGTTCTGCCGCGCGGTGAGCGGCCAGTGCGCGAAGTCCTGCTGGACCAGCGCCGTCTGGCGCCACAGCAGGTCCGGGTCGAGGTCGCGGGTGGCGACGCCGTCCCAGGTCACCGTCCCGCTGTCGGGCAGGGTCAGGCCGCACAGCAGTTTCATCAGCGTGGACTTCGCCGCGCCGTTGACCCCGACCACGGCGACGATCTCGCCCCGGCGGACCCGGAAGTCCACCCCCTGGAGGGCGAGCCGGTCCGAGCCCGGGTAGCCGAAGGTGACGCCGCGCGCCTCGATCACCGCCGTCCCGGCCGGCGGGGCGAGCGTGCCGCGGTCCAGCCGCTGGGCCCGGGCCAGCACGATGAACTTCTGCCAGTCGCCGACGTACAGGCCGGTGCGGTGGACGGCGGCGCTGTAGTTGGCGGCGACGTGCAGGTCCGAGGCGGCGGCGCGCAGCGCGATCACCGCCGTGCCGGCCGACGCCAGGGTGACGCGGCCGTCGGCGAGCAGCCACGCGAGGCCGCCCCAGACCAGGCACGCTCCCACCCCGGACGCCACCGCGCCGTACAGGCCGAGCACGGCGCTGCGGCGGGCGGCCTTGTCACTGGCCTCGGTGACCTTGGCGACGGCCCTGCGGTGGATGCGCAGCAGGAACGGCGCGATGGTGTTCGAGCGGACCTCCGAGGCCAGTCGGCGGTCGCAGAGGAACCAGCGCAGCACGTTGGCCGCGCGGGTCGCGCCGAAGGTGGACATCATCGCCCGGTAGAAGGCGTTGGCGGCCGCCGTGCGGGCCAGGGCCTGCGGGATCACCGCGAGGACGAGCAGCGGGAGCAGCACGGGGTGGATCGTGACGATCACGACCCCGGCGGCGGCGAGGTTGGCGGTGTAGCCGATCACGTCGCGCGCCTGGGAGAGCAGGTCTCGGGTGGAGCTCGCGCCGCGGTCGGCGGCGTCCCAGGCGGCCTGGAAGCCGGGGTCGTCGTAGGCGACGAGTTCGGCGCGGGTCGCGGCGTCGATCAGCTCCAGCTCGGCGGCCCGGGCGATCTTCGGTCCGATCCGTTCGGCGGCCCACTCGCTGGTGATGCGCAGCAGGGCGGAGGCCCCGGACATGGCGGCGAGGAAGGTCACGGACGGGACCGAGCGGGTCAGGCGGTCGGCGATCGTGCCGGCGCCCGCGACCAGTTGGGTGATCATGCCGGTGGTGGCCAGCAGGCCGCACGCCTGCGCGACGGCGGAGGCCACGGCGCAGGAGAGGAGGACGGCCAGGGCGGGCCGGTCGGCCTGCCGGCCGAGGCGCAGCGCGAGGGCGAGGAGCCGGGGCAGGGCGCGGGCGGTGGCGCGCAGGGTGGTCTTGGTGCCGTCGATGATCTCCGCGTCGCTGCCCGGGGGCTGCCACTCCATCATCACGGAGTCGTCGGCGCCGCCGGTCGTGTCGGCCTTACCGGTGGTGGGGGTGGGGGCGGGAGAGCTCAAGCGGCCGCCTCCCCGAACGCGTGGACCGGCCGGCGGGCGGCTGGTCCGGGGGGCGCGCTGGTGAGTGAACTCGACGTTGTCGGACAGGACTTGGCTGTCCTCCGGAGGGCGCTCATGGCGTCGGATCCTGCCCCGTCGCCCGGTGGCCGTTCAACCCCGGCGGTTCCGGGCGAGCCTGGAGCGAACAGCCCGTTTTCGATTCCGGGCCGGTGGCTACCGGGGGAGGTCCTCCAGGACGGCGCGGGCGGCGTTGTGGCCCGGGATCCCGCTGACGCCGCCGCCCCGGATCGCGCCCGCGCCGCACAGCAGGACGTTCGGGTGCGCCGTCGCCACGCCCCAGCGGGCGGCGGCGCCCTCCGGCTCCCGCGTCGCGAACGGGAACGCGAGGTCGCGGTGGAAGATGTGACCGCCCGGCAGGCCGATCTCCCGTTCCAGGTCGAGCGGGGTCTTCGCCTCGACGCAGGGCCGCCCGTGGGCGTCCACGGCCAGGCAGTCGGCGAGCGGCTCGGAGAGCACCGCGTCGAGCTGGGCGAGGCTCGCCGCCAGGGCGCGTTCCTTGGCGGCCGGGTCGGCGAACAGCCGGGCGGGCAGGTGCAGGCCGAACAGGGTGAGGGTCTGCCACCCCTGCCGGACGGCCTCCGGCCCCAGGATCGACGGGTCGGTGAGCGAGTGGCAGTAGATCTCCGACGGCGGCGCCGAGGGGATCCGGCCGGCCGCCGCCTCGGTGTACGCGGTCTCCAGCTGCCGGTAGCCCTCGGCGATGTGGAAGGTGCCGGCGAAGGCCTCGCGCGGGTCGGCGGCCGGGTCGCGCAGGCGCGGCAGCCGGCGCAGCACCATGTTGACCTTGAGCTGGGCGCCCTCCGGCGCGGGCCCGGGATCCTCGCCCAGCAGCCGGGCGAGGGCCGCCGGGGCGGCGTTGGCCAGGACCCGGCGGGCCGCCGCCGTCGTCTCCCCGTCCCCGTGGGGGGAGGGG
>NZ_BAAAKJ010000099.1:9039-23789 GCF_039527695.1 Kitasatospora putterlickiae | reverse complement strand
CTCGCCGTCCCGGTGGCGGTAGGTCACCTCGGCGTCGCCGGTGCCGTCGGTGGCGAGGGCAGTGACCTCGCAGCCGGTGCGCAGGTCGGCCCCGGCCGCCCGGGCCGCCTCCGCGAGGGCGTCGGTGACCGCGCCCATGCCGCCGACCGGGACGTCCCAGTCGCCGGTGCCGTTGCCGATGACGTGGTAGAGGAAGCAGCGGTTCTGCCGCAGCGAGGGGTCGTGGGCGTGGGTGAAGGTGCCGATCAGCGCGTCCGTCAGCACCACGCCGCGGACCAGGTCGTCGGCGAAGTGCCGCTCGACGGTCTCGCCCAGCGGCCGTTCGAACAGGGCCGCCCAGGCCGCGTCGTCGTCGACCCGCCGGCGCAGCCCGGCCCGGGTGGGCAGCGGTTCGGTGAGGGTCGGGAAGACCCGCTCGGCCAGGCGCCCGGTCATCGCGTAGAAGCGCCGCCAGGCCTCCCATTCGCGGTCCGCGCCGGTCAGCGCCCGGAAGGACTCCCGGGTCCGGCCGGCGTCGGAGGCGTCCACCAGCAGTCCGGTGGGCCTGCCGTCGCGGACGGCGGGGGTGTAGGAGGCGATCCGGCGCCGGCGCAGCTCCAGGCGCAGTCCGAGCTCGCGCACCACCGTGCGTGGCAGCAGGCTCACCAGGTACGAGTAGCGCGACAGCCGGGCGTCGACGCCGGCGAACGCGGGGGCGGAGACCGCCGCGCCGCCGACCCGCGCGAGCCGTTCGAGCAGCAGGACCCGGTACCCTGCGCGGGCCAGGTAGGCCGCCGCCACCAGTCCGTTGTGGCCGCCGCCGACGATCACGACGTCGTGCCGGGAGGACGGGTTCGCCATGTACGGCACGGTACGGCACCGGGGCGGGCCGGGGAACAGGGCGGCGGCCGGGCGGGTCAGCCCCCCGCGGGGAGGGCGGTGGGCGGAACGGCGGGGAGCTCCCCGGGGACGTCCCCGGCGAGGCGGACGGTGACGCTGTGCTCGGCGCGGACCAGGCGCAGCATCGGGCAACGGGCGTCCGCGGTGGCCAGCAGCTCCGCCAGGGCCTGCGGCTCGGCCGGGCCGCGCAGCTCGACCTCCGCCGTCAGGTCGTAGGGCACGGCGGGTGCGTCGGTCGGCACGCCGAAGAACCGGGCGTCGTTGTTGCGGGCGCCGACCCGGACCTCGACCCGGTCCAGCGGGACGTCCGCCAGTGCCGCGACGCATAGGATGGTGTGGGTCAGGCAGGTGCTGACGACCGCGCAGAACAGTTCCGGCGAGGACGGGCCGAGGCCGAACCCGCCGATGTCGGGCCCGCCGTCGCCGATGAGGGACCAGTCCCCCACCGTGACCTTGCGGACCCCGGTGGCGTCGTCGGCCACGCAGACCGCGCCGACCTCCTCCTCCCAGTCCGCGCCGTCCGGCCGCCGCCGGGCGGCGTCGCGCATGGCCGCGCCCTTGTCGCGCAGGTGCTCGGCCAGCCCGGGCCGCCGTACCGCTGGTGTGTGCGTCATGGCCCGTAGCGTACGGGCCGGGGCGGCCTCAGGAGCCGGCGGTGGCCGCTTCCAGGGTGGTCGCCATGACCGGGCTGGTGAAGGTGTTCGAGGCGTCGCCGGTGGAGAGGTGGTACGAGCCCCACTTGAGATAGTTGCGGACGCCGTCCCAGGTGGTGCCCTCGAAGGTGCCGGAGCCGGTGGTGAAGGTCTGCTTCACGCCGTCGAACCAGAAGTCGATGGTGCCGTCGGTGCGGCCGAGGCGGATCTTCAGCGCGTAGGAGTGCCACTGGTCGTTGGCGGTCGGCGCGGTCCACAGCGTGTGCGCGACGTGGTCGGTGTCCCACTCCTGGAGGCGGACGCGCCCGGCGGTCGCGTCGATCTCGATCGGGTGGTTGGCGGTGCCGGTGCTCGGCGAGCACTTCAGCTGGAAGACGTAGCGGCTGCCGGTGTCCTTGATGTCCACCTTGGACGACCAGCCGAGGTAGAAGGTGTCGCCCTCCTTGAGGTCGGGGCTCAGCGTCTCGCAGCGCTCCTGGCCGGCGGCCTGGAACGCGCGCCACACGCTGCCCTTGACGGGGTCCTTGACGACGCCGAAGTCTCCCGCCGCGCACTGGACGGCGGTGAAGGAGGAGGGGCCCTTGGCGGTGCTCGGGGTCCACAGGACCGTGCCGGTCTCGGCGGCGGATCCGGAGGCGGTGGCCCAGCCGCAGGACAGCGCGAGCACCGTGGCGGCGACGACGCCGGTGGTGGTCCTGCGGTGGCGGGACGGAAGGGACATGCTTCTCCCGGTGGATGAGGGGCCTCGACGGACCTAGACCCTCCCACCCGGGTCCGGCCGGGCCAAGCGGAACGGCCGGGGAAGGCCCTTTCGGGCACCTCCCCGGCCGGCCGGCCGCTCGTTACCGGGTGGGCCGCTCGCCCGGTCCTCCGGGCTCCGCCGGGTCGGCGGTGTCGGCCGGGTCGGCGTCGTAGGAGGAGGTGCCCGCGTCCAGCAGCGGTTCCTGCGTCGGCTGACCCCCGCCTGCGCGGGGATTGCTCCCTGGGTGTCGCACAGAAACTCGCTGGTGTACTGGCCCGCCTCGTCGTACGCGCCGACGCCCACCGGGAGCAGCCACGACCGCACCCAGGAGAGACGGCAGCCGCGCCGGGCCAAGATCGACGCCCTGGCCACATCGAAGCCGTCAGGCCCGGCCCGCAGCCGGGCTGCGGGCCGGGAAGTCCGCCACGGGCCGGCGCTCCGGCACCACCCGCTCGGCGGCGTTCAGCGGGTGCGGCCGAGGTCCGTCACCCCTTCCCCCGGTGGTCGTCGTAGGCGCTGGTGCCTTCGTCCAACAGTGGGCCGCTCCCAGACTGGGGGTGCTTCAGGTGGACGGGGGCCAGGGCGCGCAGGCCGTGATAGCCGAGCAGCACGATCAGGGTACCCAGGGCGATGCCGCCGAGCTCGAAGTCGTCGCTGAACTTCAGCGTCACGTTGCCGATGCCGACGATCACGCCCGCCGCGACCGGCACCAGGTTCAGCGGATTGGTCAGGTCCACCTTGTTGTGGATCCAGATCTGCGCGCCCAGCAGACCGATCATGCCGTACAGCACCACCGTGATCCCGCCCAGCACCCCGCCCGGGATCGCCGCGACGACCGCGCCGAACTTCGGGCACAAACCGAACAGGATCGCGAAGCCGGCCGCGCACCAGTACGCGGCCGTCGAGTACACCCGGGTCGCCGCCATCACGCCGATGTTCTCCGCGTACGTCGTCGTCGCCGGACCACCCACCGCCGTCGACAGCACCGTCGCTGTGCCGTCCGCCATGATCGCGGCACCCATCCGGTCGTCCAGCGGATCACCCGTCATCTCCGACACCGCCTTCACGTGCCCCGCGTTCTCCGCGATCAGCGCCACCACCACGGGCAGCGCCACCAGCACCGCGGACGCCTGGAAGCTCGGCGCGTGCAGCGACGGCAGACCGATCCAGTCCGCCTTCCCCACGCCCGACAGGTCCAGACGCCAGTGCTCCGTCGCGGCCCCGCCGCCGACCGGAGAGTGGATCTTCCCGAAGACCCGGTCGAACAGCCACGACACCGCGTACCCGAACACCAGCCCCAGGAAGATCGCGATCCGTGACCAGAACCCCCGCAACACCACCAGCGCCAACCCCGTGAACGCCATCACCAGCAGCGCCGTCCACTGGTCCTGCGGCCAGTACGTCCCCGCCGCCACCGGCGCCAGATTGAACCCGATCAGCATCACCACCGCACCGGTCACCACCGGCGGCAGCACCGCGTGCACCACCTTCGCCCCGAGCCCCTGCACCACCGCCCCGCACGCCGCGAGCACCGCACCCGCCACCAGCAGCGCACCCGTCACCGTCGCCGTGTCCCCGCCCTGCGACTTGATCACCGCGGCCACGCCCACGAACGACAGACTGGAACCCAGGTACGACGGGATCCGGCCCTGCGTCACCAGCAGGAAGAACACCGTCGCCACACCCGACAGCATCACCGCGAGGTTCGGATCCAGCCCCATGAGAATGGGTGCCACAAAAGTGGCCCCAAACATAGCCACCACGTGCTGCGCCCCGAGCCCGACCGTCCGCCCCCACGACAACCGCTCGTCCGGCCGCACCACAGCCCCGGGCCGCGGCGCACGCCCGTCCCCATGCAGCTTCCACCCGAACCCGACCTTCATCCCGTTTACCTGTTCCACTCGACCGTGTCCCGAAATGCACCCCGGGACCGCACGCTGAAACCAACATGATCTCCCGGCCGCAGCGTAGGTTGTTCGAGGAGGCCACTGGTGTCGGTCTCGGCGACGACGGCGGCCGTGCCCGACAAAGGGCGCGACGCTCGTCGCCGGCACAGCACGGCGAACAGCCATGGCCATGCGTGTGGTCATGCTGCACCAGCCCTGTCAAGGCCCTCGATGATCGGCGAGAGACTCAACGCGACACAATCACCGAGGAGTTACACATGTCAGCGAGCAGCCACATCGGGCCGGCCCCAGACAGGTCCGGCTTGGGCGCACTGGCTCTGGGCCTGCTGGACACGGCGGTAGAAATCCAGGGCCGACTGGTACAGAGGAACATCGCCCGGGCCCGACGCCGACGGCACGAGGCAACATCGGGGCAGGCGATCCGGACACTCGAGCGCTTGCACGTCATGTCCGGGGGCGAAGTCCTGACCGCCATGGAGCTCACCACTCACTTCGCGCTCTCGGTCGCAGACGTCCACGGAGTCCCCCTCGACGAGGTCGAGCGCCGCCGGACACTTGTACTCGGGCTCATGCTCGGCGGGAACGGCCGACAGGTCATCGCGAAGGGCACCGATCGCACGCCCCGGCACTGGGCCCGCACCCGGATCGTCGCCGACGTACCCATGCAGAAGCTGCATCGGATCAACCGCGTTCTGGGGAAACGCTGGGTGACGAAGTACGGGACGAAGCAGGGCGTCCTCGTCCTCGGCCAGCTCGTGCCATTCGGCATCGGCTTCGCCATCGGCGGCGGGGCCAACGCCCTCCTCGCCGGCGGGTGCGTGGGAGCTACCAGGCTCGCGTTCGGCCCAGCCCCGGAATCGTGGCCCGCCGGCTGACCCACAGCAACGCAGCTGCCGGCGAGCTCCCGCCGGGCGGCGAGGCATCGCTCCCTATGCCACCCACCCGGGAGCGATCTCGTACTCCTCCGACAACGGGGTTCCGCGTCCCCGTCGGACCAGCACCTGCTTCATTACCGTCCGCAGTAGTCGGTTCCGCTGACTGGGGCTGGCGAGCTCTCATTCGGCGCGGACCCCGAGAAAACTCGCCGAGGACACCTTCTGCCCCGCCTTGTGAACCTCGGCGGTCCTGTGCTCCTACGCCAGCTTCTCCTCAACACCCGTACAAACTGGCTGGTGAAAGCCCGAGGCTAACGCCCAGGCGGAGGTCTTCCCCGCAGCCGCGGGGGTCAGCCGCCGAGAGAACGCCTCCCAGTCCGCATGCCAGCGTCCTCCTTGCGAGCGCCGGGTCAGCCGAACACCTTCGTTTGGGCGGAGTGGTGGAGTCCTCCTCCGGGCAGCGGAAAGCCAGCACATCCTTGCACTTCTGGGCAGGCCGGTAGTGTGATCGTCCTGTCGTTTGATGGCGAAAGGGATGGCTGACTTGGTGTCAGGTCAGCTGGTGGCAGCGAGCGAGTTCTTGACCGGAACCGAGGTCCGGTTGTTGCAACGTTCGCTCGGTGAACGGGATGGGCCAGCTCGGTGCAGCGATCAGCTCGCCTTCGGCATGGGTTTCACGGACGTCGCGGATCTGCTCGGGCAGTGCCGCAGACTACGGAATGCGCTGGGCGAGGACGTACCTCTCGCGCCGGTGGACTGGGCGAGAACCCTCCTCGCAGCAGAGATCGTTTACGTCAGCGACCTCGCCGAGCTGGTCAAGCGGGGACTGCTCGACGCCGACCGGCGCGTCGCTGTCGCGGCGCCCTCTACGCCCTGCGGCCCTACGTCCGCGATGCCGCGCTCGGCAGCGGCTCCTCCGGCATGGTGGCCGCCGCCGATGCCTGCGCCGGCTATCTCGCCCACCTGCTCCAGACCGCGCACGCCTGCGCCCGCCTCCTCACCCCTCACCATCGCGTTCTGCCCAGGCCCTCCCTGGGCCAGCCCGTCGAGCCTGTCCGCCTCACCGGCCGCCACGACGCCCTCGCCTGGCTGGAGGCCATCGCCCCGGCCGTCCCGTCTGCGATGGCCGCCGCCGTCGCCTGCGACCATCCGTCGGTCGCCTGCGCGCTCGCCGGCGACCTGTGGCCCCTCGTCCACTACCACCGCGACGTCGCGCTGTGGATCAGCGTCTACGAGGCCGGGCTGCGCTCGGCGCTGCGCTGGGGCGAGCCGATGGCGATCCGCGAGACGTCCTCCACCCTCGCCCTCGGCCTGGTCGCCGCCGAACGCCACGAGGAGGCCATCGACCACTACGCGCGGGCACTCGCACTGGCCCGGGCCGCAGGTGATCTCCGTGGCGTCGCCCAGTACACCTCCGGCACCGGAGCCGCCCTCCACGACGCCGGACGGTACGCCGACGCCGAGACCCACCTCATGGAGGCCGTCACCCTCTACGGCGAACTCGACGACCGCCGGGGCGCCGGCCTCGCCGAGACCCTCCTCGGCTCCGCCGCCGCCCGCCAGGGCAACGCCGACCTCGCCATGCCGGTCCTCCACCAGGCCCGCACCGACCTGACCCGCCTCCAGCAACCCGACCCGGTCAACGCCGCCCGCGCGCTGGCCTACCTCGGCGAGGGCTACTCCGTCGCCGGCCACCACGACCTGGCCGTCAGCGCGCTCACCCAGGCACGCGCCGAGTTCGCCGACGCCGGACACCGCCACTGGATCGCCCGGACCACCGAGTTCCTCGGCCAGGCCGCCCAACGCGCCGGTCTGCTGGAAGCCGCCCGCGGCTGGTACACCACCAGCCGCAACCAGTACACCGCCCTCTCCAGCAGCAGGGACGTGCGGCGGCTGGACGAGCGCCTGCACGCACTGGGCGCGGGGTGACCGGTGCGACGCGGCCCACCGACGCCGTACCGCTGTGGAAGACCGACAGGACGACGCTCATCGCGCTCGGAGCATCCCCTTGCCCCCCGGTGCGACGCCAGGATCGTCCTCACCCAGGCGCAGCAGGCCCTGCTCGCCCTGATCGCCGACGGCCTGACCGGCGCCCAGATCGGCCGGCGCCTGAAGCTGAGCGAGGGGCAGGTGGGCCGGCGCGCCGCCGGGCTCCTGCAGCGGCTCGGCGCCCGGACCCGGGAGCAGGCGATCGACATCGGGTGCCGCGCCGGACTGCTGGGCTGCGGTCCGGCCTGCGGCCGATCACGGTGACCCCGGTGCAGACGTACGTGCTGCTCGCCCTCGGTCGCGGGCACACCCGGGCGGGCATCTCCAGGTGCAGGGGCACGCCCGGACGGCGCGGACGGCCCGCACAGGATGTGGTCAGCCCTCGCGTGCCTGGACGCCACGAGTTCCTGGTGGCCCACGGCGTCGAACATGGCGGTCAGCCCTCGCGTGGCTCGGCTGGGCCGACCCGTGGATCCGCCGCGCCGTCGCGGCCGCGATCGGCCTCGCGCTGTTCACCGCCGTCGCCGACGTGGAGGCTGGCGGGCTGAGCGGCGAGGGCCTGGCCCGCACCGCGGCGGACGGCGGCATCGTGATGGCCCTGTTCACCGTGGCCGGAATACTGCTGGGCCTGCTGCTCGCCCTGGTCCTACGCCCGGGCGCCCGGCGCGCGCGGACGCCCCTGTGGCCGTGGTCCCCGGGGCCGACCGCCGGCCGACCCCGGGGCCCGGGTCAGGAGAGGGCGAGCTCCGTGACGTTCTCGCCCTCCAGGGTCCACGCGGCCCAGAGGGCGCCTTCCTTGACGTAGGCGGTGCCGTTGTCCTTGACGATCCCGATCCGCTTTCCGGACAGGGCTATCTGGCTGGTGTCGGCGGCCTCCAGGGTCCACTCGGCGCCCAGCGAACCCTCCTTGACCAGGGCGTTGCCGTCGTCCGTCAGCACGCCGATGCGGTCGCGGGAGAGCTCCAACTGGGCGGCGCCGTTGGCCTCCAGGGTCCACTGCGCGCCCAACGAGCCCTCCTTGACCAGGGCGGTGCCGTTGCCCCTGAGCACGCCGATGCGGTTACCGGACAGGGAGAGGTGGAGCGTGTGGTCGGCTTGCCCGGTCCACGCGGCGTAGAGGGGCCCCTCCTTGACCAGGGCGTTGCCGTTGCCCTTGAGGATGCCGACGCGGTTGCCGGCGAGCTGGAGCTCCTTGACGCTGTCGCCCTGCGCGGTCCAGGGGGAGATGAGGGGGCCTTCCTTGACGTACGCGGTGCCGTTGTCCTTGAGGATGCCGACACGGTCGCCGGACAGTGCGAGCTGCTTGACGTTGGCGGCCTCCAGGGTCCACGCGGCGGAGAGGTCGCCCTCCTTGACCAGGGCCGAGCCGTCGCTCTTGAGGATGCCGACGCGGTTGCCCGCTACCACGACCTGCTTCACGCCGTCGCCCTCGACGGTCCACGCGGCGGAGAGTTCGCCCTCCTTCACGAGGGCGGTGCCGTCGCCCTTGAGGAGGGCGATGCGATTGCCGCCGTCGCCGGAGACGGTGCCGGGGACGGCCGCGCCGGCAGCGGTGGCCGCGAGGGCGGTGGCGGTGAGCGCCGCGAGCGCGGCGACGGTGAACGACCTCTTCATGGGAGCCTCCGTACGGGGAATGGAAATGACTTGTCCATGTCAAGTCATGGCAGCCCGATGCCGAGGAACAGCAGATCACCGGAGCCCGGGGGGTGGCGAGGCGCACTGCGAGCGCACGGGAGCACTTCTTCACGCGAAGGACACGTTGGCCCCACATCTCGCCGCGGGCGAGTCGGGACCACCTCACGGAACCGTCGTCAACGGTGCAGCCTCCGCGCCCTGGCGGGAGAAGCCTCCTCACCACCGCCGAGCACACCGTCCTGGCCCTGATCGCCGCCGGTATGAACGACCAGGAGGTCGGCCGGCACTTCGGCACCACGACGATCGGCGGAACCCGCCGGGCCCAGAAGACGATCTCCGCCCTGGGCGCCGCCGGACGCATCCAAGCCGTCGACGTCGGCTGCCGCACACGCCTCCTCACCCCGCCGACGGACCCTCGCGATGTCCGGGAACTCGTCGAGCCGCACGACCTGGCCACCATGACGGACCTCACCCACGCCACCGCAGTCGGCCAGGACCAGAAGCAAAGCCTTGGCAGCCACCCGTTACACACCACGGTCACACAACCGCCTACCCGCACCGAGCGCTCACTCCCTTCTTTGCAGTACGCCGCACTCGCGGCATGCGGGGTCGATCTTCCCCCGCACTCCGACAACGCGACTGCTGGTCCCGCGCCCCAGGACTGTGGAGCCCTCCAGCCATGACATCCGCACACCTCATAGCGGAACCACGGCGGGGATGTTCACCGAGCTCACAGTGGCCCGCGCGCGGGTCAGGCCGCTATCTCGGCCCTCAGCCTCGCCAGGGCGTCGTTCGCCTGTTCCCGGACCTCGGGAAGGCGGTGGCCGGCGCGGACGACGCGCTGGAGCTGGTGCGGCAGACGATGCACGGTTGCTCCGTCGACCGCGGCGGTGAGCTACCGCGTGGCTCCGCTCGTGTCCCCTCGCCGCAGCAGCACCTCGCCGGCCGTGATCGCTGCGATGATCCGCCACTGGGAGGTCGCCGCAGGTCCGGCAGCCGGCGCCTGGTCGAGCTGCCGGACCGCCTCCGTGACCCGACCGGTGCCCATGAGGCCGCGAAGACGGACCTCGTGGAGGGTGAACTCGGAGAGCAGGGCGGTGGGCGCCGCCTCGCCGAGGAGCCGGCGACCGTCCTCGATGGCCTTGTCGAACACGGCGCCGTTTCCGGCGGCTCCCGCGGCGCGGGCGAGCAGCACGACGGCCTCGGCGCGCTCAGTGGCGGTGCGGGCGGTGTCGCGGGCCTGTTCGAGCCGGTCCAGCGCCCGGACGTGCAGGCCGGCCTTGCGGAACTCGTTGCCGTGGTGGCGCAGGGCGTGGGTGTGCAGGGCCGGGTCGCCGAGGCGGCGGGCGACGCTGAGTCCCTTGCCGGTCCATCGGGCCGCGGCGGCCGGGCGTTCCTCCGGCAGCACGTGGCCCAGTGCGACGCCGAGGCTCACGCGGGCACGGGCGAGCAGGCGCAGGGTGTCGCGGTCGGCGTGGCCGTCGGAGGTTCGGGCCTCCAGGCGGGCGACGAGCGGCCACGGTTCCGCGACGGCGGTGGTGGCCTGGCCGGCCTGGCGGGCGATCTCGGCCAGGCGCAGGACGGAGTCGGCGAGCTGGATCACGAGCTGGTGGTCTCCGTCGGCCTGGTCGGTGATGCCGAGGCAGTGCGGTGGCAGGCCGAGGCGTTCGGCGATGTGGCGCAGGGCGCCGATGTCGGTGATGGTGCGCGAGCCGGTTTCGATGCGCGAGACGTAGCTGGTGGAGTAGCCGAGGAGGGCGGCGAGTTCCTGTTGCGGCAGGTCGTGGAGTTCGCGGTAGAGCTGCAGGATCTAGGGCAGAGCGCGGCGGCGCAGGATGTCCTGGGCCCTGGGGGTGGTCCAGTGCCAACGGATCCCGCTGTGAGGGTCGGTCCCCGCCATGGGTCAGGCCTGGTGGCGCAGTTCGTACCAGCGGGCGATGGAGTCCTTGTAGCCCTGGGGCATGACCAGGCCGGGCACCTCGTCGCGGTGGAAGAGGCCGGCTTCCTTGTGCTCGTGGCTGACGACCGGGGGCTGGTGCGCGTCGGTGGCGGTGCAGCCGTAGGTGACGATGAAGACCTTGCGGCCGGGGATCGGCTCGTACGTCCACACGTCCAGCAGCGGGCCGGCGGTCGCCGTCCAGCCGCTCTCCTCGCGGACCTCCGTGACCACCCGCTCCTCGGGGGTCTCCGTCCCTTCCAGCTTTCCGCCGGGCAGTTCCCACTCCTGGCGCTCGTTCTTCAGCAGCAGCACCCGGTGCCGCGGGTCGAGCACCACGGCCTTGATCGAGATCGGGAAAGCCGTTGGCACGTAGTGCTGTTCCGTCTGTCCGGTCATCGCTTCTTCCGGAGCGCGCGGTCGGGCGCGGGCTCGTCGACGATAGCAGTCACGCGACGGCGATACGCTCCGCCGCTGCGCGATCACGCTTTGACAATCTGTCACTTTCCATCGGCCCGAGCTGCATGGAGAGTGGGTCGCCTCCCATCCACGCGGCCTCACGAGGGAGATCCACCATGCCGTCTTCCGACACTGACGGCACCAGCGGCGGGGAGTTCACCGCGAACGTGCTCAACGGAGCAGCGCGCGAGCGGGCCGGAGCGGTGCTAAGCGTCCCGGGCGTCAACCAGTAGTCCTACGCCGGGTACTCCGGCCGACGCGTCGGGTGACGGCGATCCCGGCCCGCGGACGACGATCCCGGTCCGCCGGCCCGCGGCGCACGGAAACGGCCCGGGAGGCGGGGAGGCAGGGGAGCGGAATTGTCCGCGGATTGTCCGTCGATTGCCCGAAGGCTCCGGCTGAGCGCCCGCCGGGGGGCGGGCCGCCACGGATTGTCCGGCGATTCTCTCGGTGCCTCGAACTCCGGTGCGCCGCGGCGTTCGATGAACGTCGGCGCTCGGCCGTGGCGGAGCGCCGGTCCGCATCCGAACCCGACCCGCTCTCGAAGGAGCACGACATGTCACAAGCGACCGAGCACGAGCGCGGCACCTCCGTCCTGCAACGGATGGCCCGCCGCTTCACCCGCCGGTCCGCCGCGGCCGCCGGCGCCGTCCTGCTGGCCACGACGGGCCTGGGCCTGGCGACCGCCGGGACGGCGCACGCCTCCGGCCACGGCGAGGGCTGGTACGGCGTCTGGGCGTCCGACGTCAACCTGCGCCGGGGCGGCGAGGGGTGTTACCTGTGGCCGTCCGTGACGAACTGCTTCATCGTGGACGGCACGGTGAGCGCACCCGCGCAGGTCTGGGTCTACTGCCAGACCGTGGGTGACCAGGTCGTCGGGGGTAACCCGTACTGGGTGTGGGTGCGTACCGCCGACGGCCGCCACGGCTACATAGCGAGCTACTTCATCGACAACGTCACCAACTGGATCGACGGCGTGCCGGACAGGTGCTGACCCGAACCCCGTGCTCCGGAGCCGGGCCCGTCCTCCCCCGGGCCCGGCTCCGGGCTGCACGTGCCCGGCCCGGGCGCTCGTACCGATCCCGACGAACGACCACCGCTCCGGAAGGACCACGTACCCTCATGTCCGTCAGCAGATTGCTCGGCCGGCTCGCGCGCCTGTGCGCGGCCGTCGTCGTGCTGGCCCTCCTCCCGCTCGGCGCGGCCCCGGCCGCCCACGCGGTCGACTTCTACCCCGTCGACGCGCAGCCCTGGGCCAAGGGCCTGCCGCTGTTCTGCAACACCAACTTCGTGATCGGCGTCCGGGGCTCGGGGGAGAACTCGCCCGAGAGTCCCGCCTACCCGGGTCTCGACCACATGGGCGACCGGGCCGGCGCCTACCTGCGCCAGGCGCAGATCGCCGGCCTCGACACCTCCTCGACCGACTTCTACCCGCTGCCCTACGAGGCGGCGGCCTTCAACTTCGACAATCTGACCAGCTGGACCGGGGACTCCCGCTGGGTCAAGTCCCGCAACACCGGCGTCATCCAACTGGTCCAAGTGGTCCAGGAGATGGCGAGCCGCTGCCCCGACACCAGGATCGGCCTGATGGGGTACTCGCAGGGCGCCAACGTGGTGCACAACGCCATCGACCTGCTCACGCCCGCCGAACGCGCCCGGATCGGTGCCGTCCTGCTGATCGCCGACCCGCACAGCCCGGCGGGCACCACCTCCTACACCGTGCGCACCGGCTACCGCACCGGAACCACCGACAAGGAGAGCCAGGGCGGTGTGCTGGGGCCCCGTCTGCTGCCCGCCGACATCGCCGGCCGCAGCCTGGACTTCTGCATCATCGGCGACCTCACCTGCGACCCCATGGGGAGCGCCAGTCTGGAACTCGGCGCCGAGATCCACACCAGCTACCAGGCCTGCTGCGGCCAGACCGACTACCGGGTGAGCCTCGGCAGTTGGTTCGCCCGGCAGATGAGGGGGATCAGCGGTCCCCCGCCCGCCCCGACCTGGAACCCCGGTCGCCACTGCGGGCTCACCGTCGTTCCGCCGAACGACGCGGCGGGCCGCGCGGTGGAGTGGGCCTGCCGCGAGGTCAGCCTGAACACCTGGTACACCTGGGGCGGCGGCCACGGCCCGACCCCCGGGCCGACCTACGGCTTCGTCGACACCTCCGACCCGGAGCGCAGCAAGAACGACCCGTACCGGCGGGGCTTCGACTGCTCGGGCTTCGTCCGGTACGCCTGGGCGAAGGCGGTCGGCTACGACCTGATGGGCCAGCGCACGGCCGCGCAGGAATCCCAGCTGCCGGCCACCCAGAGGTTCACGGCCGCGCAGGGCACCGCGCCGCTGCTCCCCGGGGACCTGGTCTTCTGGGGCTCGCCCATCTCCCACGTGGCGATCTACCTGGGCGACGGGAAGATCGTCGAAGCCCGGGAGTCCGACACGCACCTGATGGTCAGCCAGTTCGCCGGTCACGACAACTACGCCGGTGCCGTGCGGCTCGCCCACTCGGGGACGGGCGGCGGGTCGGCCACCCACAGCACCTGGGGCGACTCGGTCAACGTGCGTGCCTCGGCCTCGCTGACGGATCCCGTCGTGACCACGCTCAGCGGGCCCTCGGCGATCAACGTGCAGTGCCAGAAGCACGCGGAGACCGTCACCGCCGAGGGGTACAGCAACGACGCCTGGGCCTACCTGCCCGACCTCGGGGGCTGGATCAGCAACATCTACGTCCAGGGGGCGGCCTGGCTCGACGGAGTGCCCGCCTGCGACGGGTCGAGCGGTGGTTCGGGCCGCTTCCAGACCTGGGCCACCGGTGTGAACGTCCGTCCGTTGCCCTCGCGTGCCGGCACCCCGGTGGCGACGTTCTCGGCGCCCATGTCGGTGGCCGTCCAGTGCCAGAAGCACGCCGAGACGGTCAGCGCGGAGGGGTACACCAACGACGCGTGGGCCTACCTGCCGGACTACCGGGGCTGGGTCAGCAACATCTACGTCCAGGGCCCCGACTGGCTGCCGGGCGTGCCCGCCTGCGACGGCAACACGGGTTCCGGCAACGGCCGGTTCAGCACCTGGGGATCGGGAGTGAACACCCGCCAGCGGCCCACCGTCTCGGCACCGTTGGGGCCGGTGTTCGCCGGGCCGACCCAGGTGACGATCTCCTGCCAGCAGCACGCGGAGACCGTCACGGCGGAGGGTGTCACCAATGACGCCTGGTCCTACCTGCCCGACCACCAGGCCTGGATCAGCAACATCTTCCTCCAGGGGCCGGCCTGGCTGGACGGGGTCCCGCCCTGCGGCGGCAACGGCACGTCCACCGGCAACTCCGGCTTCACCATGTGGGGTTCGGGCGTGCAGGTGCGCCAGGACGCCTCGACGAGCACCGCGGCCGTCCACACCTTCGCCGGCCCGGCCACCGTCCGGGTGCTCTGCCAGGACCGCGGGCAGTCGGTGACGGCGGAGGGCGTCACCAACAGCGCGTGGTCGTACCTTCCGGACTACGGGGGCTGGATCAGCAACATCTTCCTCCAGGGGCCGGCCTGGCTGGACAACGTGCCGGCGTGTGCGAGCCGTCGGCCGGGCGACCCGCCGAACGTGGTCTGACGGGGACGGGTGGGGCGGTCGGCGCTGCGGGCCGACCGTCCGGGGCCCGTCACCGGGTGCCCGCCACTCCGTGGGAGGGGAGGG
>NZ_BAAAKJ010000099.1:0-9019 GCF_039527695.1 Kitasatospora putterlickiae | reverse complement strand
CCGGCGTTTCCGGGTGCCCGCCGGGGCCGGGGATGGGGCCGAACACCGTGCCCCGGGGCTGTTCGTCCCAGGTCGTCGACCGCCCGTCTTCACCGCCGGTCGTTCACCGCCCGGCGGAGCAGGGTGCGGGGTAAGAGCTCTGCGGCACCTCGAACGGCAGGCACGCCCCGCCCGGCGGCGCGAAGGCCATCAGGAACCCGCGGACCCGGTCGGTGTAGGGCCGCAGCCGGGCCGGTACGCCGTCCTCCTTCTGCACGACGTAGGTGGCCGTCCGGTAGGCGGCGGCGAGGTTCATCACCGGGTCGCCCGCGACGCCCTCCAACTGCGGGGCCAGGGTGCACAGGATGCGGCCGAGCGCCAGGATCGACTCCTCCGCGTCCAGCGGCGGAACCGGTACCCGGTCCTGCTGCTCCTCCGGCAGGTAGTAGCGCAGCACGCGCGGCGTCCAGCGCGCGATGCCGTACTCCTGCTTCACCGGATCGGCGAGCTCCGGGTCGAAACCGCTCTCGGTGGCGAGGATCGCGGCGATGAGCGCGGGAGTGATCTGCGGGACGGGACAGGAGGTGCCCGCCCGGACGATCGCCGGACGGAAGCGGTGCGGCACCGCGGCGGCGGTGCTGAACCAGTGGGCGTGGTCCGTCCGGGCGGCCGAGGACACCGTGAGCCTGGCGGGAGGTGCGCCGGCCTGCGACAGGCCGGCGCAGAGCAGCGCGAGGACGAGGAGCGCCAGCCGCCGCACGCCGCCCGGCGTGGCCGGACCGTAGGGCTCCGGCCGGGCTGGGAGCCGTCGTACCCCGCCGGTGACCAGCACGGGCTCGGACCAGCCGCTGTCCCCGTCCATGGCCGCAGGCGCGGTGACGGCGACGATCCGCCCGCCCGCCGGCGCCGGGGACCGGGCCGGACCGCCGGCGTGGTCCGCCCGGGCCGTGCCGTCGCTGCCACCGCCACCGCCACCGCCGCTGTCGTCGTCGGCGGCGAGGTCCAGCAGGACACGGGTGCGCACCCGGCGCTCCTCCCACGCCGCCGGGTCGCCCCCGCAGGCCGTCACGTAGGCGGCCAGCACGGCCGGGCTCGGCAGTCGCTTGCCGGACGCGCAGGCCGCGAGGGTGGACGGCGCGAAGTGGGTGTGCGCCGCCAGTTGTTGGTAGGACGGCGAGCCGGCCAGCCGCCGGAGCATTCGCAGATCGTGGGCGAACCTCTCCAGCGGACCGGCCCCCGGATCGATTCTGTTCTCGCGCCGCCCCATGATTTCCCCCTTGAAGACGCCCTTGTCGGCCCGCCACTCCCGCCGTTCGGGTTCCCGTCCGGACCCTCGGCAGAATATGACGGCGCATCACTCAACCATTCGGGACTGACGGTTCATGCCCGGACAGCTGCCCGGGCGGCCGACTGGGCCTCCGGCCGAAGCGGCGCCGGGGCGGCGGGGAGGGGCAGGAGCGCGCCTGCGGGGCGCGCGGACGCAGGAAGTCCGGCGGCGTCGAACTTCTGGCCGCCGAACCCGGTGGTGTCGACCCAGGTGGTGATCTCCTCGTCGGGGAGGCCGATCTCGGGCATCTCGGGCTGCTCGGCGTCCGGCTCGTCCCACTCCGCGCCGAGCTCGCGCATGACCTCGCCGAACCGGGTGGGCGTGCACGGCCACCAGGGTCAGGGGCCGGTCGGTCATGGGGCTCATCCTTCGGTCTGCGGTCCGCGACGGCTGGACGGCGCGGCAGGGCGACCAGGCCGCCGACGTGATCGGCGGGCATCCGGAGCTGGGCCGGATCGTCGTCAACGTGCGGCTCGGCGCACCGGAGCAGACCGCACAAACGCTCAGCGCCCACCCACGGGTCCGCCTCGCCGCCACCACCGGCCCGCCACCCTCAGCGCTCTCTGCGCCTTCCTCACCGCCGCCGTCGGCCCCTCGACCGGATCACCACCATCGACACCACCCCGGTGCCGGCCACCGTCAAACGCACCGGCCTCACCCGCCGCTCCTGACGCCCACAGCCCTGATCTCCGTGCCACCGCACCACGGGCCGGGCCCGCTCCTCCTCCGTCGCAGGTCCCGGTCGTGGGCCGCCGCGTCGACTCCCTCCGTGCCCTGCGTCGAGCGGGACACCGGCAGCAGGCGAGACATGTCCGGCGGCTCCGGGGGCTGATGGCGGCCGCCGCCGAGGTGCTCACTGGGGACAGGCGGATCGACGAGGCGCGGAGGAGCAGCTTCATGATCAGGAACGGCCACATCTCCCGCTGGCTGGGACCCCAGCGGATCGACACCCCCACGCCCGTGGACCGGGAGTTGGGCAAGCAGATCCCCGATCCGATCGGCTGGTTCGGGCTGGCGTTCTCCGACGAGGTCGGGCCCGGGCAGGTGTTCACCTCGCGGTTCCTGGACGAGGACGTCGTCCTGTACCGCACCCGCGCGGGAGTGCTGCGGGCGGTACGCCCCTACTGTCCGCACCTGGGTGCCCATCTGGGGCTCGGGCGGGTCGAGGGCGAGGATCTCGTCTGTGCCTTCCACGCCTTCGGCTACGGACCCGACGGGGCGTGCGTCAGGACGGGGTACGGGACGAAGCCGCCGCGGATCGGGCTGCAGCGGCTCACCGTGCGGGAGAACGCGTCCGGGATGATCCTCGTGTGGTATCACCCGGAGGGGAAGCCGCCGGACTGGGAGGTGCCAGACCTGCCAACGGAGGGTTTCACGCCGTGGGCGCACGCCACCATCGACGCCATCGGGCACCCGCAGGAGCTGATGGAGAACCCCATCGACTTCGGCCACTTCGGCACCTACCACGAGATGGGCGACGCGATCGACGGCAGCGTCTCCTTCGAGCCGCACCGCTACACGGCGAAGTTGCGGGTCAAGCCGTTCGCCACGTTCGAGATCAAGCCCCGTCCGGGCGTCCGGCTGCCGTTGCCGCGCCGGCTGAGGGACATGACCCTCGTCGTCCACGTCACGACCCACGGGGTGGGGCTCGTACTGGGCGACATGTTCCTTCCCGGGGGACGGCAGCTGCTGCGGGTGCTGGCCCTGCCGTCGGTGCAGGCGGACGGGCGCATGCGGATCAGGCTGGGGGCGGCGGTGGTCCGGCCGGATTCCTGGCCGACGCTGCTGCGGCCCTTCAGGGACCGGCTGCTGGGCGCGGGGGCCCGGCTGACGCTTCGGCTCATTCTCGACTTCTCCTTCAACGAGGACCGCACCGGGAGCGACATCCCGATCTGGGCCACGAAGAAGTACGTGACCCATCCGCCGGTGGCGGAGGGCGACGGCCCGCTGTCGGAGTACCGTCGCTGGGCCCGGCAGTTCTACCCCGCCGTGCCGCGGGCCGAGCGGGTGAACCCGACGGCCGCCGCGGACGATCCCCGAGAGGGGGCACGGAGGTAGCGGCGGCGGCGCCGTGCGGCAGCGAAGGGGAGAGCCGCCGGGAGCGTCCCGGCGGCTCTTCCCTTCGCGGGCCGGCCGCTACGCGTAGTGCGGTGTGCGTCCGCCGGAGGCCGCGAAGTTCAGGGCTTTGAGGACGAAGCCGAGGCTGCTGTGGGGGACGTCGTACGGGATGGGACGGGGGCCGACCTCGTCCGTGACGCAGTCGAAGCCGCCGTCCGGGCGTTGCCGTGCGGCCAGGTACCTGAGGCCGCCGGTCGCAGCGGCGGACGCCGACGGCGCGTCGGCCCTCTCCAGCGCGGCCGGATCTGCGGTGAGCAGGGCGATGACGGAGAACGCGGTGCTGACGGCGTCGCTGGGGGAACCGGCGAGGTGGCCCCAGCCGCCGTCGGCGTTGCGAGTGGCCAGCAGGTAGTCGACCGACCGCCGGGCGGCCCGCAGCGCCGCCGGACGCACCCGGGGCAGGGACCGGGCCAGGCCGAGGGCGCGGACGCAGCGGAAGATCGCGCTGGAGTGGCTTCTGCTCCACGACAGTTCGAAGGTGCCGTCGGGGTGCTGGCGGTCGACCAGGTGGAGCAGTCCGCGCCGGACGCGGTCGGTGTGTTCGGCACCGGCGAGGCCGAGGCAGACGACGCCTTCCGCCGTCATCGCCGCCTCGGAGGGGTTTCCGCGCAGGTAGGTGGGGAAGCCGCCGTCGTCGTTCTGCAGCTCCAGGTAGTAGCGCAGGCCGCGCCGGACCGCGCCCGCGTGGCGGACGGGGTCGAGGGCGTGCAGGGCCTGCAGGCAGTACGAGGAGTCCTCGGCGTCGGTCTGCGTCGAGTGCGGCGTGTACGTCCACCCCCCGTCGGGCTGCTGGAGCGACTTCAGCCTCTCCCCCAGCCGTGCCGTGACGGCGCGCGGAGCCGTCCGCCCGGCCAGCCCCATGCCGGCCAGTGCGGTCGCGCCGACGCTCCAGTCGAGGATGAAGGGGATGCCGCCGCCCGGCCGCGCGGTCCCCAGCACCCTGCGCAGTCCACCGCGTACGCGTTCGGCGTGCACGGGCCCGCAGGTGTGGAGGGCGAACAGCACGATCAGTTGGGAGAGGACGTTGCCCTCCCAGATGCCCGGGGTGTCCACCACGTCGGCGAGGGCGGCGAGTTCGTCGTGGCGCAGGAGGTCGGCGCGGTCCAGGGCGTGGCAGGCGATCGCCTTCTGGGAGAGGCGCTCGACGCGTTTCCAGGTGTGCAGGGCCGTCAGGTCCGGGAGCTCGGTCAGCGCCGCCGACAGGGGCACGTCGGCGCCCAGCAGCCGGAGGACGACGTCGACCAGGTCCTTCTTCGGCCCGGCGGTGTGGTGGTCGAACCCGTGCAGCAACTCGGCCGCCCGGTGGGGGCCTTCGGGGAGGGCTCCGTCCCGGGCCAGGCGCAGGACCACCCGTTCCAGCGGCGTGACCTCGTCGACCCCGGCCAGGAAGTGCCGCATCCCGGCCGTCTCCCGGGGACACGGCAGTCCCGTCAGCGCGGTCAGCCGCAGGGTCAGCGCGGTCTCCAGGACGCGCCCCCGGCAGTGGCCGGGCACCGCCCCCTGCGGGGTGACCAGTCCGGCGAGGTGATCGGCGAGGCGTACGCGCATGTCGTCGACGAACGGGTACGCCGGGTGGAAGGTGGTGGGGGTCACGGGGGTCACCCCTTCCCGCCGGCGGTGAGGGGAGCGTCCAGGCACTCCCACCACCACGCGATGGCCGGGATGGGAAGCGGGCCGCCGAGGGCCACGGCGTCCGGTGCGGTGTCCACCTCGATCTCCGGCAGCAGTGCGGCGTAGGCGGGGTCGACTTCGAGCTTCTCCCGGCAGCTGTGGTGCCAGAACTCGGTGTAGGCGGCGATGTGCAGGCCCACGTCGCGCAGGTAGAGCCGCATCGGTGCCGACGCCAGCGGAAGCACCTGCTCGCGCAGCCTCAGGAACAGGGCCATCACCTGGTTGCGCATCCTCAGGGCGGTGGCCACGGCCTCCGGCACGCCGGTGCCGTCGCGGCGGGCGAGGATCGTGATCAGGTTGCTCTCCCCGATGCCGTTGGTCAGGTCGCGCGGCAGGGAGAAGATGTCGTTGTCCCAGTTGCACAGGATCCACATCATCTCGCCGAGGGCCCTGACGGCCGGCAGGGCGAGTTCGTCGGCGTCCAGCCGGTAGCCGCCGGCGATCTCGCAGTACGTCATCGGGACGGCCGCGCCGACGCCGTACAGCTTCACGGTCACGGTCTCGTTGAGTTCGGGGACGCCTCCGAGGGAGCGCTGGGCCCGCTCGCACGCGCCGCCGAAGAACCACAGCCGCCAGCTCTCCGCGTGGCGGGCGATCTGCGCGGGCGTGGCGAACCGCGCCAGCCGGGCGCGGGCCTCCACCCAGGCCGCCGCGAGCGGGTCGTCGTCCACGGGCGGGCAGGACGGCGCGTCCAGCAGCCGCAGGAGGTTGTTCAGCCGCAGCAGGACCCGGTCGGAGTCCTGCCGGATGTCGTCGATCAGGTCATCCACGGGGAAGCCCCAGGCGCAGATCAGATCGGCCCCCAGCTGGGCGCGCTCCAGGTCGGCGTCCGGGAAGAACATGGAGGCGATCCAGCCGAGTCCGTAGGTCGTCAGGCGCCGGCGGTGTTCCTCGTCGCGGGCGACGATGCGCTGGTCGAGCAGCCAGCGGTTGGTGCGTTCCTCGATGAGCGCGCGCTGCGGGTGGGTCCGGACGGCGATGGGACACCACAGCGCCGGCAGGTCGGGGTCACCGGTGGCTTTCACGGCTGTTCCTCAGGTCCGCGGTGGGAGAGTAGGGCAGGTCGTGGGCGGTCTCGGCGGGATCCGTCCGGTGCGCGGCTTCCGCGCGGTCCGGCTCGGCGCGGGCGGCGAGGACCTGGGCCGCGCCGGAGGGGTAGAACTGGTCGGCCCAACGCCGCCACCGCATGAACGGGCCGTCGCCTCGGGCGAGTCGGGGATGGTGAAGGTACGTCTTGGCGCTCCACACCGGCAGGTCACCGCCCTTCTCGGGCATGATGAAGCGGGTGTGGTTGAACCAGTGGGTGAGCCGCGCGAGCAGCCGCGAGGCGCCGACGGCGAACCAGTCGCGCAGCGGCGGGGGCAGTAGCCGCGGGGCGGGGACCCGGGCGCTGGCGGCCCACCGTACCTGCATCCGCCACGGCCCGGTGACGACGGGCAGCGCCCACACGCGCAGGCCGACGCCGAACCGCAGATCGATGTCGGCGACGAGGTAGCCGACCCCGTGGATCTCGATCCGGTAGTCGGAGGTGTAGGTGCGGCCCGTGAAGGGGATCCGCGCCGCCAGGCGCAACGTCGTCGTGCAACCCGGCCCGTTCTCCCGGAACGCCTCGGCGGCGCTGCCGCCGGTCATCACGGTGGTGTGCAGCGTACCGAGGTGGCCGACGTCGATCGCGTTCTCCAGCACCTCCTGCGGGTGCCCCGGGGACTCGGTGAGGCTGTAATGCGGCGGCGAGTAGCCCTCGGTGGGCAGGACGGGGATCCGCCAGCTGGGAGGTTCCCCCTCGGGGTGGTACCAGACCATGATCAGACCGTTGACCTCCTCCACCGGCAGCAGCGACAGCCGGGCCTTCGGCGGGCGCGTGCCGTAGGCGTTTCCCGTGCACGCCCCGTCGGGGCCGAAGGCGAACTCGTGGAAGGAGCAGACGATGTCCTCACCGCGTACGGTACCGCCGCGGCCGAGGTGGGCCCCCAGGTGCGGACAGTAGGGGCGGGTGGCGGTGAGCCGTCCGCTCCGCGCGCGCCACAGCACCACGTCCTGCTCCAGCAGGCGTCGGGTGACGACCACGCCCGGCCGGACCGTGTGGGAGGTGCCCAGACAGAACCAGCCGCTGGGGTCGGGGATGGGCGACTCCGCGGGACTGTACGGAGTGATGTCGCCTTCGATCGGGACGGTGTAGTTGAGGTTCTTCCGGTGGAACATCCCTCTCAGCCTCCTGCACGACCAGGGTCACGGGTACCGGCACCAGCCAAGCGCGGACCACCGGGGTCGGGGACCGGTCGGGACCGCCCGGCCTGTCTCGCTTGCCGGGGTGTCACCCCCGCGGGCCTCGTGGCGACGGGCCCCAGGTCGAGCCGTTCGCCCACGGGCGAGGTCGTCCCGTGCTCCGCGGTGGACCCGGCCCGGCCTACCGGGCCTCGGGCCGCGCCAGCAGGTGCCGTACACCCGCGTTCGCCGCGTACGGGCGCAGGTGGGCCCGCATCGTGCGCCGGGCGGCCGTGACCCGGCCGGACCTCAGGTGCGGGAAGTCGTCGAGGAAGGACTGCCAGCTGTGCACGGCCTGGTCGAGGTGGCCCGAGCGCAGCTGCAGCTCGGCCAGCTGGGCGGTGACGACCGCCCGGGAGCGGCACTCGGCGGCCGGCCGGTGCCTCAGGGACGTCTGCAGGCTGGCGATGGCCCCCTTGGTGTCGCCCAGCAGGTGACGGACGGTGGCCTGTTGGTGGGCGAGCGAGGCCAGGTGGTATCCGCCGATCAGCTCGGCGGATACCTGGGAGGTCGCCCGCTGCATCAGGCGTTCGGCCCGCGAGAGCGCCGACAGTGCGGCGGTGCGGTCCGAGTCGGCCGCGGCCGCCACGGCCAACTGGCCGAGGAGGAAGGCGTGGCGGGTCGGGGTGGCCCTGCGGTACCCGGTGGCCTCGGCGGTCTCGGCGAGCCGGAGCGCGTGGCCGTGGTGGCCGAGCGAACGGGCCTGGACGGACAGCGCGCGCAGCGTGACGGCGTAGCTCGCCGGGTCGGCGCCCTCGCACGCCAGCCGTAGCGCCACCCGGTAGTAGTGCTGGGCGAGCGCGTGCTCGTTGTCGTCGAAGCACATGAACGCGCACAGGTAGGCCAGACGGGTGGCGACCCGGTACAGCCGGCGCCGCAGGGCCGACGGTGCCGAGCAGTGCAGCAGCGGGGCGACGACATGGGCGAGGTAGGCCGCGAGCGGTTTGCGGGCCTGGCCGCCGCCGAAGGTTCTCTCGTGGTCGCTGAACAGCCGTGCCATCTGTTCGACCGCCGCCACCTGTTCGACCGTCACCGGGGCTTCGGAACGCGGCGGTCGGGCCACCCGGGCGGCGCCCGCGGTCTGGTCCCAGCCGGGGATCTCCAGCCGGGTGAGCGAGTAGGTGCCGACCCCGGGTGTCCACGGACGCCGCTGCGCCCTGCCGAGCAGGTCCAGGGCGGCTGCCGCGTCGTCCGTCCCGTCCTCCTGCTTGGGGGCCGCGGTGGGCACGTCACGGGTGAGCCCCGTCGCGGCCTCGGTGACCGAGCGCCCGAGGCCACGGGAGAGCGCCTCCGCGACGATGGCCGGCGCGGGGGAACGGGGTTTGCGCCCGGACAGCCAGAAGGAGACGGACTTGCGGTCGAAGAGAAGCGTGATGCCTTGTTCCGCAGCCACCTCGGCGGCCCGCTGCGCCAGTGTCGCCCCGTTCCACTGCGCCTCGTCCAGCAAGGCCCGTAGCAGGTGGTTCGGGGTGGAGGTTCGCCCCATGGCCACTCCGAGATGTGAAGGTTCTCAGGGGAGATTCCATTGCCCCAGACGCGCGGATTCGCGGTCAAGGGCATTTCGTCGAGCGAGACACGGCCGCGCAGCGAGACAGGGCGCGGACGTCCCGGGGAGGGGGCGGTCCGGATGGGGGGCGGCAGGAGCGGTCACCCGCCGGC
>NZ_BAAAKJ010000098.1:2571-6436 GCF_039527695.1 Kitasatospora putterlickiae | reverse complement strand
CGACGGCCGGGCACCCGGCCGTCGGGACCGGCGGAGTGGCGGGACGGGGTGCGGCCGCGCTCCTGCTCGGGACGGGAACGCTCGGGGACGGCGGTGCCGGGGTGCCGGCCGAGGGCTTCGGCGCCGTCGGGGACGGAACGGCCACCGAGGGCACGGGCGCGGAAGGTGTGGCCACGGAAGGTGTGGCCACGGAGGGCGTGGCCGTGGGCGGCTTGGCGACGGCGGTCGGCACCGCGAGGACGGTGGCGGCGGCGGGCGTGGGCGCCCCCGTGACCGCGGGCGTCGCGGCCCGGGTGGGCGTGGCCACCGGCGACGGCGTCGAGGCCGCCGACGCGGAGGGCTTCGGAGCCGGGACCGGCGGCGGCAGCGTGGGCGGCGTGACCTGTCCCGCCGGCTGCCCGGACGCCTCGACCCGGACCGCCACCGCGTCCGCCGCCGTCCTGTTCCCCGCCTGATCGGTCGCCGTGACGACCAGCCACTGCCCCCCGTCCGTCAGATCCCGGTTGGCCGTGCACGTCCAGCCGCCGTCGACGGCCGCCGTCGCACCGCAGGCGGTGATCCGCGCGGCCTCGCCACCTCGCTCCGGAGCGGCGGTGACGAGCACCCGCGCCCCGGGCTCGGCCTTCCCGGCCAGCCGGGGCCGGGCGGAGCGGACGGTCTCCCCGGCGGCCGGCGCGGTGAGCACCGGGCGGTCCGGCGGCACGGTGTCGACCACCAGCTCGACCGGCCGTCCCGCGCTCCGGTTCCCGGCGAGGTCGGCGCCGGCCGGAGTGAGCCGGTGCCGTCCTTCCGCCAGGTCCTCCACCGGCAGGCAGGACCAGCCGCCGTCGGCCCCGACGGCCGTGCTGCACAGGTCGGCCTCCGCGCCGTCGGCGGGCAGGTCGGTGACGACGACGGTGCCGCCCGGCTCGCCGGTGCCGGTCAGCCGGATGCCGGGGTCGTTGGTGAACCCGGGCAGGGCGAGCGCGGGGACGCCCGGCGCCGAGGTCCGCACGGCGATCCGGACCGGCTCGCCGCGCAGCGCCGTACCGAGGACGGTGGTCAGCACCGGGGTGAGGGTGTGCGCGCCCTCGGCCAGCGGCGCGTCCGGGCGGCAGGCCCAGTCGCCGCCCCGGGTGGCCCGGGTGCGGCAGAGCGCGGTGTCGCCCTCGCGGACCTCGACGGTCGCGCCGGCCCTGGCCCCGCCGCCGGAGATCCGGGGGCGGGTCTCGGCGAGCGTGGCGCCGTCGACCGGCTGGGAGATCTCCGGGCGGGCGGCTCCGACGGTCAGTCGGATCCGCTGGTCCAGGACCTGTCCGGAGTCGGCGGAGCCGTCGGCCGACACCACCTGGGCGGAGGCCCGGGCGATCCGCAACCGGGCCCAGGTCTCGCCGGAGGAGGCGTTGCCGGGGACGGTCCACTCCAGGGTGGCGCCGCGTCCGCCGGGGGCGACCTCGGTCTGCACCCGCTCGGCCGGGTCGAAGCGGCCGTTGCGGTCGAAGTCGACCCAGCCGGCCAGGGTGGCGGGCGCGTCGCCGACCCCGACGGGCAGGGTGAGCCGGTACGCCTGACCGACCGCCGCCTCCTCGGGATAGCCGAGGGCCTGGCCGGTGCCCCTGGTATCGGTCTCGCCGCCCAGGTGGAGGTCGGAGCGCGTGTGGGAGGCGCCGCCGTAGCCCTGCGGGGCGGTGGCGGAACCGGAATTCCCGGCGGCGGTCCGGAAAGCCCCCGCGGGCCCGTCGGGCCGCATTCCGTCCGTGTGCGGCGCTTCGGAATGATCAATTCCGGAACGGCCCGCCAATTCGACGGAGAGACCGGAGCCCGGCGGGCTCCAGCCGGTCAACAGCCCGGCCGCCAGAACGGCGGCGGCGCCTGCCGCAGCCGGGAACTGTCGGTTCATCCGGCTCTCCTTCGCATCGGCTGCCGGGCGGCCTGGATGGCCGGGCAGGCTGAACACAAGACTGGACACAAGATCAGACAAAACGGAATCACGATCCTGGGCCGGTCATACCGCGACACTTGCGCCATTGGCCGCATGACACCCGATTGGCGGCCCTCCGACCGGCAGGACGGGATGTACCCGAAAGGACTGCATTTCATCCATTAGGCGGGGTATCACGGGGTATCGCGAAGGGCCCCGGTGAAACCAACCGCGCACCGACGTCCGGTATCCGACCATTCACCGGTGAACTCTGTTCGAATTGCCGGATCGCTCAGTAGAGTCGGGGCCCGTGACCATCAACCCCGTTCTCATCAAGAGCAGTTTCGCGCTGGTCGAACCGCACGGAACCGCCGTCACCGGGTACTTCTACGAGCACCTCTTCGAACACCACCCCGCCGTCCGCGGGCTGTTCGCCGAGCACGTCGACGAGCAGCGGGACCGGCTCTGGGCGGCGCTCGGCGCGCTGGTCGAGCACCTTGAGGACACCGGGACGCTGCTCGGCCTCCTGCGCGACCTCGGGGCCCGGCACGCCGGGTACGGGGCGCTCGTCGACCACTTCCCGGCCGTCGGCGGCAGCCTGCTCGCCACCCTGGAGCACCATGCCGGCGACGCCTGGACGGAGGAGGTCGAGGCGTCCTGGACCGCGCTGTACGGCGTGGTCGCCGACACCATGGGCCAGGCGCTCACCGCCGCGCGGCAGCAGGGTTAGGGCGGGCCCGCGGTGCCCTTCGACCCCGCGGTCATCCGCGCGAACTTCGCCGTCGTCGAGCGCCGCGCCGATCACCTGGTGACCTACTTCTACGCCCACCTGTTCGCGCACAACCCCGGCATCCGGGGCCACTTCCCCGAGGACATGTCCGAGCAGCGCGACCGGCTCCTCGCCGCGCTCACCTCGATCGTGCTCCGGCTGGAGGACCCCGACCGGCTCGCCGGGTACCTGCGCGCGCTCGGGCGCGACCACCGCAAGTTCCAGGCCGCGCCCGAGCACTACCCCGCCGTCGGGGCCAGCCTGATCGCCGCGCTGCGGCACTGCTCCGGCCACGCCTGGACGCCCGGGACCGAGAAGGCCTGGACCGAGGCCTACACCGTGCTCGCCCAGGCGATGACCGACGCCGCCGCCGAGGTCCCGCCCGACGAGCCCGCCTGGTGGGACGCCGAACTCCGCGCCCGCCGCCGGGCCGCCCCCGGCATCGCCGTGCTCACCCTGGCGACGGCGCGCCCCTACCCGTTCGTCCCCGGCCAGTACCTCACGCTCAGCAGCCCCCGGGTGCCCCGGGTGTGGCGCCCGTACTCGATCGCCAACGCGCCGCGCCCGGACGGCACGCTGGAGCTGCACGTCCGCCGGGTGCCCGGCGGCCTGCTCAGCACCGCGCTGGTCGACGACACCGTGCCCGGCGAGCCGCTGCGCCTCGGGCCCGCGCTCGGCGACGCCGTGCTCGACCCGCGCTCGCGGCGCCCCCTGCTGGCGGTGGCCGGCGGCACCGGCTGGGGCCAGACCCGCGCCCTGCTGGAGGAGCTCGCCGCCCGGACGCCCGAACGGGAGGCCACCCTGCTGCTGGCCGCCCGCTCGGACGACGAGCAGTACGACCTGGCGACCGTGGAGCGACTGCTCTCCCTGCATCCCCGGTTACAGGTGCTGCTGGCCGCCCCCGGCCCGGCGGACGGCCGCGACGGCGCCGTCGCCCTGGTCCGCGAGGCGCTCGCCCGGCAGCGCGACTGGTCCGGCTGGGACGTCCACCTCAGCGGCCCGCCGGACCTCGCGCCCGCGCTCGCCGGGATGCTGGCCGGACTGGGCGCCGACGCGGACCGGATCCGGCACGACCCGGTACCCGACACCTTCAACCGGGCCCGGCCGCTGACCTCCTCGGAGCGGTTCCTGGACCACCGGAACGTCCCCTGGATCAACCGGACCGAGCTGGGCTGAGCCCCCGGCCCCTCCCCACC
>NZ_BAAAKJ010000098.1:417-2533 GCF_039527695.1 Kitasatospora putterlickiae | reverse complement strand
GGGTTTCCCACTGGTGCGCTCAGCAGGATTCGAACCTGCAACCTCTTGATCCGTAGTCAAGTGCTCTATCCGTTGAGCTATGAGCGCAAGTTCCGGGCGAACCCGGTCTTGCGGGGTTTGGTGCGCTCAGCAGGATTCGAACCTGCAACCTCTTGATCCGTAGTCAAGTGCTCTATCCGTTGAGCTATGAGCGCTCGCCCTGGCGAATGTCCCTCCGGGGCGGTGCGGAGACAACATTACATGACCTGCGGCGCGGGACGAAATCGATTGATCCGGGCACCCCGGGCACCCCCGGCGGGCACCTCCCCGCCGCCTCCCCGAACCGCGCCCGGCCCCCGCCCGACCCCTGCCCCGACCCCGCCCGACCCCTGCCCCGACCCCGTCCGAACCCTCCCCGGACATGCGAAGAGCCCCGCCGACGAGATCGTCGACGGGGCTCCCGGCTGGCGGAGGCTGAGGGATTTGAACCCTCGATCAGGAATAACCCCGAAACCGCATTAGCAGTGCGGCGCCATAGACCGGACTAGGCGAAGCCTCCTCCACATGGACCAGGCCCGCGTGCGCGGACTCGTTCCCTGTGCCTGTGATGATGCCACAACCCGGGGGCCCGGCACCAACCGCCGACCACGTTACTAGGCGGGTCGTCCCCGCCGCAAAGAAGAATGAGATACTGCCCTCTCCGGAGAGAGCTGCCCTGAGCCGAGGAGACCTGTCGACGTGAGCAGCAGGCCGATCCGAGGCGCTGCTCGCCTCGCCGCCATACTCGACGCCCTGCCCGACGCGCTGTTGCTGGTCAACAGCAACGGCACCGTCGTCGATGCCAACAACGCGGCCGTCCAGGCGCTGCAGGCACCCGGCACCTCGCTGGTCGGCATGGGCGTGCTCGACCTGCTCCCGGAGTTCGACCCCAGCCGGATCCCCGGCTCGATGCGGCCCGCCGCCCGCGAGGACGAGGCGCTCGACCGCCCGGTCCGGATGACCGCCCGGCGCACCGACGGCACCACCTTCCCCGTCGAGGTCTCCGGCAACGACTTCGACGACGACGGGTCCGGCCCCGGAGCGGGATCCGGCTCCGGCTACGCGCCGCCGACGCCCTACGACCCCTACCGCGAGGGCTCCCGCTCCTCCGACCTGCTCCTGCTGCTGGTCCGCGACCTGACCGGCCGGCTCGGCGTCGAGGCGGAGCTGCGCCGCCAGCACAAGCAGACCGAGATGATCCTGCGGGCCGCCGCCGAGGGCGTGCTCGGTGTCGACCTCGAAGGCCGCTGCGTGCTGGTCAACCCGGCCGCCGCGCACATCCTGGAGTACCGGGCCAGCGAGCTGGGCGGCCGCGAGCTGCACCCGCTGATCCAGCACTCCCGGGCCGACGGCACCCCGCTGACGCTGGAGGAGTCCGCGCTGCTGGACACCCTGACCTCCGGGCGCAAGCACCGGGTGCGCGGCACCGTGCTGTGGCGCAAGGACGGCCGTCCGGTCACCGTCGACCTCACCACCGCCCCGGTCCGGGACGGCGACCAGTTGGTCGGCGCGGTGATGACCTTCACCGACCGCAGCCGCGAGCTGGCGCTGGTCGCCCGCAACGAGCACCTCACCGCCGTCCTGGAGAGCGAGCTGGGCGGCGCTCTGACGGCGCTGCACCGGCGGATCGACGCGCTCGCCGCCGACCCGGCCGGGCAGCTCTGGCCGGAGGCCAACTGGACCCTGCGCCGGCTGGCCGACGAGTGCCGCCGGTACGGCAAGCTGATCGAGGGCGTGCTGGCCCACCAGCGCTCCGAGGCCGGTGAGGGCGCCGGCTCCGGCGCGGACGGCAAGGGTGTCGAGGGCGTCGACGGCAAGGCCGAGGGCAGGGGCGACGGCAGGAGCGGGCGGAAGGCCGCCGAGCGGGTGCCGGTCGCCCTGGACAAGGTGGTCCGCCGGGCCGTCGAGCACGCGGGCGAACTGGTCGGCGCCGGCCGGGTGCGGTTCTCGGTGCACGCCGCCGCCGTCGAGGTGATCGCCGACGAGCAGCGGCTCGCCCAGGCGCTGGCCCACCTGGTCGCCGACGTCAGCGGCATCGGCCTCGCGCTGGACGACGCCGCCCCCGAACCGCCGTCCCCCGGACTCGCCGCCCCCGGCA
>NZ_BAAAKJ010000098.1:0-399 GCF_039527695.1 Kitasatospora putterlickiae | reverse complement strand
TCCGGAACGGTCCGGTCCGCGCCGGTGGGCCGGCAGGCCGGTGGCGAGCAGGTCTCGGTGGTGGCCGCCTCGGCCGGGGTGCTCGCGGCCGCCCAGCGCGGCGCGGTCGCCCGGGTGGAGATCCGCGGCCCCGGGCGCGGCGGCAGCCCCGTCCACCTTCCGATAGCCCGCGCGGTGGTCGAGCGCCACGGCGGGGTGCTCCAGCCGCACGAGCTGCCGGGGCGTGCCGGCACCACGTACGTCGTGGAGCTGCCGCTGGACCCGGTCGCCGCCAAGGCCGCCGCCGAGCGCGCGTCCGCCGAGGGCCGGTCGGACCGGCCGAAGGAGAGCGACAGCGCCGTCCTGCCCGATCTGCCGGGCATTCCGCAGCTGCCGAGCGCCGCCCCCGACGAGAAGCCG
>NZ_BAAAKJ010000097.1:11162-14026 GCF_039527695.1 Kitasatospora putterlickiae | reverse complement strand
CTGCTGACCGGCGCCGACACCGGGGGACCGGCGCGGGCGCCGGGAACCGACCGGGTGCCGGCACCACGGGCCCCCGGCGGACTGCACCGACGGGTACCCGGCGCGGCGCTCGCCGCCCTCACCGGCGGACGGCGCGGGACGGATCCCGGCACCGTGCCGCCCACCCCCACCGATCCGGACATCGCGCTGCTGATCCGGGTCCGAACCCTTCTGGAGGCCCGACTTTGAACCACGCTCCGCCCGCGACCCCGCCCTCACGGCCATGAGGCGGGCGCTCAAGCAGCGTGTCGGCAGGAGACAACTGATCGCCCTGGAGGCCGAGTTGCTGGCCGAACTCCGCGCCGTCAAGCACCGGGTGCCGCACCTCGCGGGCGGACTGGTCGCCAGTGCGGACGGCCTGCTGATCGCCCACGACACCCACGGGACCGAGCCCTCCGGCCTGGCGGCGATGACCGCCGCCTCGCTGGGCCTGGCGCAACGGCTCGCCGACAGCACCGGCCAGGGCGAGTTCCGCGAGTCGCTGGTCCGGGGTGAGAACGGCTACGTCGCCACCTATGCGGCGGGCGGCGGCTGCGTGCTCACCCTGCTCGCCCACCCGGACGCGAACGTCGGCCGCCTGCATCTGGAGGCCCGCCGCTCCGCCCTGCGCATCGCCGCGCTGCTGAACGACGTGCCGCCGCCCAAGGACGCCCGGGAGTCCTGACCGGCCCGGCCGCCGCACCCGCTTTTCCACCACCGCCCCGCTGTTCACCAACCCACCCAGGAACGGGAGACACCGAGATGACCGACGCCGCAGGCGCGCTGAAGCAGGCCATGACCGTGATCGAGGGCGCCATCGGCGCGGCCCTGGTCGACTACAACAGCGGCATGGCGCTCGCCACCCTCGACGGCCCCGGCGGCCTCGACCTCAACGTCGCCGCCGCCGGGAACACCGACGTGGTCCGGGCCAAGATGCGCACCATGGACATGCTGGGTCTCAGCGACGGGATCGAGGACATCCTCATCACCCTCAGCAGCCAGTACCACCTGATCCGCCCGCTCACCAGCCGCAGCGGCAAGGGGCTGTTCCTCTACCTGGCGCTGGACAAGGGCCGGGCCAACCTGGCGATGGCCCGCCACCAGCTCACCAGGATCGAGGCGGACCTGGAGGTCTGAGCGCGCCGGCCTCCTCGGACCAGGCGACCTCGCCGCCGGGGAGCCCCGCGCAGAGCGTGCCGTCCGGCGTCACCACACGCCACGGCGCCAGCAGCGCGTGCGGCGGGACGGACAGCGTCCCGCCGCCCTCGCCGGTGAGGACCAGCTCCAGGCCCCCGGCCGGGGTGACCCGGGCGGAGCCGACCGTCCGTCCGACCAGACCGAGCAGTGGTCTGGTGGGACGGACGGTCAGCGCGGGGAAGAAGACCGCGACGCCCGTCGCTCCGGTGAAGCGGAAGTCCTGCGCCACCCGGACGGTCACCGGCCCGTCGAGCACCAGGTCGAGCCGGTCGCCGCCGACGACCGCGGTCACCCGGCGGCCGGTCAGGGCGGCGTCCAGGCCGTCCGCGGTGTGCGTCGTGTGCTGCGTGTTCTGCATGCGGTCAGTGTGGACCGGCGGGACGCCGCCTGTCCCATCGTCCGGTGCGAGCCCGCTCATCCGGCCGGGTACCCGCCGACCAGTTCGGCCGGGCCGCCCGGCCGGTCGCGCGCCGCCAGCGCGGCCGCCGTCCGCGCCCACGACGCGGGCCGCAGCAGCGCCCGCGCCTCCCTCGGGTCGCAGAGCCGCCACTCGACCAGCTCCTCCTCGGGCAGCACGATCGACGCGAACCGCTCGTCCGCCACCGTGCCGCCGTCGAACAGGTACACCAGCAGGGTGTCCTCCCGGCCGGGCCGCCAGTCCAGCGCCAGCAGCCGCCCCGGCTCGCAGGACCAGCCCAACTCCTCGCGGACCTCCCGGCGGGCCGCCGCCCGGGGGAACTCCCGGTCCGCCTCGACGCCGCCGCCCGGCAGCGTCCAGTACGGCACGTCGCCGCCCGGCAGGTCCCACGGCCGCTGGCGCACCAGCAGGACCCGGCCCGCCCGGTCCGTGAACACCGTGCGGGCCTTGGCCCGGATCCGCGGTCGGCTCGCGATGTAGGAGTCCCGGTCCAGGAGCGGAGGGGCGTCGGCCGGCGGCGCGGGGGAGAGGCCCGCGGGCCAGTGCGGGGAAAGGTCGGCGAGCCCCGCCGCGCCCGTGTACGCGGGAGCCGGGCCGGGCGCCAGGTGGTCGAGCGAGTGCCCGACGGGCAAGCCGTCCTCCAGTTCCAGCGGCCCGGCCGCGCGCGGCGCCCGCAGACAGGCCGTCACCCGCCGGGAGAGCCGTGGCGGCAGCGCGTGGCCCGCCTGCTCCGGCGTCAGCCACGCCCAGCCGCCCACCTCGGCGCGGTCCGGCGTGAACGCCGCCGCCTGCGCGGGCGTCAGCGGCTCGGCCCAGTAGAGGTGGGCGGCGATCGGCGGGCGGTGGTGGTCCACCGTCCAGTCCAGGCACGCGAGCGCCCCGAGCCGGGGCGTGAACCCGAGCTCCTCCTCGACCTCCCGCACCGCCGTCCGGCGCGGCGACCCGTCCTGCGGATCCCAGCCCCCACCCGGCACCGCCACCGGACGCCTCCGGTCATACGGCAACCGCACCACGAGCACCCGCCCCCGCCCATCGGGAAACAGCACCCCGGCCGCCGCCAACAACCCCCGCCCCGCCATCCGCGCTCCCTCCGCCACCTCCGAAGACACCCCACCCCACCTCACCGGTTCCCCCACCGGAAGCGGAAAGCCGCCCCCGACTCCCGACCCCGCCCCGACCACCCTTGAAACGGCCGGCCCCGATGGTGTGTTGGCCGCCCCGGTCGGCTCCG
>NZ_BAAAKJ010000097.1:8912-11145 GCF_039527695.1 Kitasatospora putterlickiae | reverse complement strand
CCGGCGCGTCCGCCCCGGCGGTGCGCGGCTCGCCGCGTCGGCCCTGCCGCCTTCCGCCGTCCGGACGGCTCTGCCGGTGCTCCGCCTGCTCCGGGGAGGTCGGGCGGAGTGGGACGTCGGTGGCGTCGACTTTCCACTCCGGGGTGCTCTGCCGGGGCCTCCCAGGTCGTCGCCCCGGCCGTCGAGTCGGCCCGTTGGCGTGGTGGTGCGATGTCCGTTCGGCCCCGCTGGTGCTCTGGTCGCGGGTGGGGAGTGGCGGGTCGACGGCGTCGACGGGGGACGGCGGTGGTGCCGGACGTCTACTCCCGCGGGTCACTTCTCGGGGCGGGGAGGGCGGCCAGGGCGGTGGTGGTGGCGTGGGCCATCCGGTGGTCCTGGTGGTCGGTGGTGCCGCGGAGGCGGGCGTAGCCTTCGACGGCGGCGAGGGCCAGCAGACCCGGGAGCAGGTCGGTGCTGCGGTCGGCGACCCAGCGGGTGCCTTTGGTAGCCATCCACCAGACGTCGGCCAGGGTGCCGGGTGGTGGTTCGGCGGGTTCGGGGGCGGGGGCCGGGCCCAGGGGGCGGCCGTGGGCGGTGAGCAGGTCGTGGAACCCGCGGGCGATCAGCTGGTGGCCCTCGGCGCTGGGGTGGAGGCGGTCGACGCTCAGCAGCCGGCGCTCCGCCGTCCAGGGCAGCTCGGCGATGTGCAGGTGGACGGCCCGGTGGCGGGCGGAGAGCGCGTGGACCACGGTGTTCACGGCGCGCATCCGGCGGGCCAGCGGGCGGGCGAGCGGACGCGGCAGGCGCAGAAGGGCGCCCGGGTCGGGTAGGCAGGCGGTCAGCACCACGGCGCCGCTGTCGGTGAGCCGGCCGAGGACGGTGTCCAGGGCCAGGGTGGTGCGGCCGACGTCGAATCCGGACCGCAGGGTGTCGTTGCCGCCGGCGACCACGGCGGCGAACCGTGGTCGCAGGGTGAGCGCCGCCGGCAGTTGCTCCGTCGTCAGGTCGGTGGTGAGCGCGCCGCTGCGCGCGAGGTTGGTGAAGTCGACCCCGGGTTGTGGCGGGGCCAGCGAGCGGGCGAGCAGGGCCGCCCAGCCGCGCCATCCGTCGGCGATGGGGTCGCCGACGCCTTCGGTGAGCGAGTCGCCGAGGGCGACGAACCGGACCGGTTCGCCGGTCCGCCGGCCGGCTCCGCGGGTCGCGCCGTGCGCGGCACCCGGGACGGTGCCGCCTCCTCCGTCCACTGTCGTGATGGTGTTCATCGGACCTCCCACCCGTTCCGTGCTGTTCCGTGCTGTTCCGTGCCGCCCTGTCCGTCGAAGGGGTGCTCAGCGGGCGGTGACGGGCGCCGCGCCGTGGGCGGCGAGGAAGGCCGTCACGGCCGTGGGCCAGCCGTACCGTTCGGCCTGGGCGCGGGCGGCGGCGCGCCGGGCCGGTTCGGGGCGCGCGAGGAGTTCGCGCACCGCCTCCGCGAACCCCGCGCCGGTCGGTTCGGCGGTCACACCGGCGGTGCCGACCAGCTCGGGCAGCGCGGAGCCGCGGTTGACGGCGACCGGCGTGCCGCAGGCGAGCGCCTCCAGCGCGGCCAGCCCGAAAGTCTCCACCGGCCCGGGCGCCAGCACCACGTCCGCGCAGCCGAGCAGCCCAGCGACGGCCTCGGGCCCGGCCAGGTGGCCGAGGAGGCGGACGGGCAGCCGATCCCGCGCGACCCGGTCGGCCAGCCGCGACCGCAGTGGTCCGGCGCCGGCCACCGCCAGCACCGCGTCGACCCCGGTGGACCGCAGCGCGGCCAGGGCGTCCAGGGCGAGCGCGGGTCGTTTCTCGGTGGAGAGCCGGGAGCAGAGCGCCAGCAGCACCTGGCCGGGGTCCGCGTACCGGGCCCGTTCCGCCGCCCGGTCGGCGGCGGGCGGGCGCAGGGCGGTGAGGTCCACGCCGAGCGGGGCGCGCGCGAGGTTCCGCACGCCCAGGCGGCGGAACTCGGCGGCGGCCCAGTCGGTCGTGCAGATCACCGTGTCGTACGACCGGGCGGTCCGGCCGTTGAGCCGGTTCGCGGCCGCGTCGGCGGCCGGGCCGGGCACGCCCCAGGTCCGCAGCACGCCGACGGCGCTCTCGTGCGACACCATCGCCGAGCGCACCCCGTGCCGCCGGGCCCAGGCCCCCGTCCAGCGCAGGGTGGTCCGGTCGGAGACCTCCAGCCGGTCGGGGGCGAGCCGTTCGAGTTCGGCGGCCACCGCCCGGCGGTCGGTGAGCAGCC
>NZ_BAAAKJ010000097.1:7957-8889 GCF_039527695.1 Kitasatospora putterlickiae | reverse complement strand
CCAGCCCCTGCTCCTCCTCCTCGACGGTGCGCCGCCGCCCGGGCACGACCAGCACCGGGGTGTGCCCGGCGGCCCGGTAGCCGGAGCCGAGGTGGCGCAGCGCGGTGCGCAGTCCGCCGGAGACGGGGGTGACGAAGTTGGCCACCCGGACGATCCGCAGTGGTCCGGCGGTCATGCGGGCAGTTCCTCGGTCAGCGGGGCGGCCGGCTGGACGGGCCCCGCGGGGGTCGCCGGCGCGGCCGGGGCGGCGGGGTCGGGCACGGCCCCGTGGTGCTCCGCGAGCACCTCGGCGTAGTGCCGCAGCAGCAGGTCCCCGACGGCCTCCCAGGTGCGGGCCGTCACCTCCGCCCGCCCCGCGCGCCCGTACGCGGCCCGCAGTTCGGCGTCCCCGGCGAGGGCGGTCACCGCGCGGGCGACCGCCGCGCCGTCCCGGGGCGGGACCAGCAGGCCGGTGCGGTGGTGCGCGACCAGGTCCAGCGGGCCGCCGGCGGCGGGGCCGATCACCGCGACGCCGCTGGCCATCGCCTCCTGGATGGTCTGGCAGAACGTCTCCAGCGGGCCGGTGTGCACGAAGACGTCCAGGGTGGCGAAACATCGGGCCAGTTCCTCGCCGGTGCGCCGGCCGAGGAAGACGGCGCCGGGCATGGCGGCCTTCAGCCCGGGCGCGGACGGCCCGTCGCCGATGATCACCACCCGGACGCCGGGCAGCGTCGAGGTCTCGGCGAGCAGGTCGACCCGCTTCTCCGGCGCGAGCCGCCCGACGTACCCGACCAGCACCTCGCCGCCGGGGGCGAGCGCCCGGTGCAGCGCCTCGTCGCGGTGGCGCGGGTCGAAGCGGACCGAGTCCACGCCGCGCGGCCACAGCTGGACCCGGGCGACGCCGTGCGCGGTGAGGTCCTGCGCGGCGGGGGTGGACGGCGCGAGCGTCCGGG
>NZ_BAAAKJ010000097.1:0-7823 GCF_039527695.1 Kitasatospora putterlickiae | reverse complement strand
CAGCCGCCGGCTGGGCAGCGCGATCCGGACCTGCGGGTAGCCGGGCAGCGGGACGGAGGGGACGTGCACCACCGGCAGTCCGTCCGGGACGCCGCCGGTGCCGAAGGTGTGCGAGGGACTCTGCGCGCCGCGCGCGGGCGCCGGGGTGACGACGAGCGGCTGGTGCCCCCGGCGGAGCAGGTGCTCGGCGGTCCGCAGCACGCTGTGGGCGACGCCGTTGACCTCGGGGGGAAAGGACTCGGTGACGATGACGACACGCATGCCTGTGTTTTTTCCGGGTCCGGCGTGCACGCGGCCAAAGGGATCTGTCGTACAAACGAACGCGGGTCGGCGAATTGTCCCGCCGACCCGCCTCCCGCCCGTTCCGCCCGTTCCTGGTTCCCGAGCGGACGTTCCCGGACGTTCCCGGGCGTTCCCGGTGCTACCGAAGCCCTCAGGCCGGCGCGCCCGCCTCCTTCAGCTCCGCGTAGGGCGCGAGCTTGCGGATCGACTCGATGCTCTTGAGGCAGTCGTCCCGACTCTCCTCCGGGTCGCCGGTCACCACGATCGATCCGTTGCTCGCCTTGAGCCGGAACCGGTGCATGCCGGTCTCATCGGTGTACAGCTCGAACTTTCCCGCCATGGCAGTTGACACCTCTCGTTCAGGAAGCCCCCTCGCACCGCAACGTAGGAGCAATCGCGGCGCCCCGCCCGCCGGGCCCCTCCATCCGAGTCATTCGCCGGCCAGCCGTCGCACGGTCCGGTCGATGTCGGCGCCGTCCCGTTCGGTCTCCTCCATGTACAGCCGGCCCCAGTGGATCAGCCCGTCCCGGACGCCGAACAGCGTCGTCCCCCGCATGTCGAACGCGGTGCCGTCCCGGTGGGTGCCGTGCCAGTGCCACTCGGCCCACTCCACGCCGTCCGCGCGGGCGTGGGCCGACAGTTCGGCCCGCAGGTCGGGGACGTTCGCGAAGAGCCGGCCCCAGTTCCTCCGGACCTGGTCGCGGCCGGTGAACGCGCGGGCCGGGTGGGCGGGCTGCCGGCTGTCGTACCCGGGGGCGAAGCAGGCGGCGAAGCCGTCCAGGTCGTGGTCGTCGATCGCTCGGCGGAGCCGCTCGATGAGCATGGCCCGCTCCTTCCGTCGTCCGTCCGAAGCCCCACTGGTCTCCTACCCGGCCCGACGCCAGCCGACGGCGTTGTCGGTGCCGCGGACTAGGGTGGGAAACCCGTTCTGTCCCCGCTTCCGCCGTCTCCCCGAGAGGTGCCGCCCACCGATGTACGCCCTGCACGCGCTCTGGCGGGCCGACGGCCGGCTCGCCGTCTGGGCGGAGGACGCGGCGGCGTACCGGGGGGACGGGCCCGCGCGTGGTGGGCGGGGCGGGACGGCGCACCCGTTCGCCTGCCCGGCCGGCGAGGTGGCGCGGCTGCTGGGGACGGTCGGGCCGGGCCTGGGCTGGCTGGCCGAGCAGGCCGCCGAGCGGTGGACCGGGCTGTTGCTGCCGACCCTCGGCGGCCGGCCCGTGGCGTCCCCGGACCTTCCGGTGGGCGCCGGGTCGCGCGGCGTGGCGCTGAGCCCGTGGCGGGTGCCCGCGCTGCTCTTCGACCGCTCGCAGGCCGCCCAGCTGCTCGGCGCCCTGCACGACCCGCACTGGCCCGGTGCCACCGTCCAACTGCCCGACGGCACCCCGGCCGAGCTGGCCTACGGCGCCTCGGTGCGCTGGCTGGCCGCCGTGCACGACTTCGCCTGGCGGCTGGTCGGGCGCGGTCGGCTGCTGCCGGCGCTGGTCGAGGAGGGGGAGCGGTGGTACGCCCGCTGGCGGCCCGCCCCGGACGCCCCGGCCCGCCGCGAGGAGGCCGCGCTGGTCGCCGGCTGCCCGCCGGTCTGCCGCGCGGAGCACCCCGCCGGACCCGGCGGCGGACCGGCCGCCGCCGACCTGGTCGCCGGCCTGCTCGACGCCCTCGTCGACCAGGAGGCCAGGGTCGCCCTCGCCGACCTCGACCCGCCCGCCGACCCGGTGCTCGCCGCCCTGTACGGCCCCGACGGCCGGCTCGCGCAGGCCCCGCCCGCCGGGCTGCCGGACCGGCTGGCCGCCTGGCTGACCGCCCGCCCGGCCGATGCCCCGCTGCGCCTGGACTTCCGCCTCACCGAACCGCTCGGCCCCGACCCGGACGACCGCGACGGCGGGGTGCGCGCCGACGTCTGGCGGCTCGACCTGCTGGTCCGCCCCGCCGCCCGCCCCTCCCTGGTGGTCCCCGCCGCCGCCCTGCGGCCGGGCGCCGCCGCCGATCCGGCCCACCAGGCGCTGGTCCGCGCCGTCCCCGCCACGGCCGGCGACCCGGCCGAGGCCTACCAGGCCGAACTGGCCCGCGCCCTGCGGGTGGACCCGGGACTGCGCGCCCGGCTCGCCGGTGGCTTCCCCACCGAGGCCCGGCTGGACCGGGCGGGCGCCCTGCGCTTCCTGCGCGAGGGCGCGCCCGCCCTGGCCCGCGCCGGCTTCGGTGTCCTGCTGCCCGCCTGGTGGCAGCGCCGCCCCCGGCTCGGCCTGGTCCTGACGGCGGGCACCCCGCCCGGCGACCCGTCCGCGGTGGCCCGCACCGCGCAGGTCGACCGGGACGCCGTGCTGGCCTTCGAGTGGCGCCTCGCCCTCGGCGAGGACACCCTCACCGAGCGGGAGCTCGCCGACCTCGCCGCCGCCCAGCAGGGGCTGGTCCGGCTGCGTGGCCGCTGGGTCGAGGTCGACCAGGCCCAGCTCGCCGCCGCCGTGAGGTTCCTGTCCGAGCACGGCACCGGCACCATGGAGCCGGTCGAACTGCTGCGGCTGGCCGTCGAGGACGGCGCCGTGGTGGACGGACTGCCGGTCACCGCCGTGCACGCCACCGGCCCGATCGGCGACCTGCTGGCCGGCCGGCCCGGCCCCGCCGACCGCGTCCCGCACCTTCCCGACGGCTTCACCGGCACCCTCCGCCCCTACCAGCGACGGGGGCTGGCCTGGCTGGACGCCCTCGGACGGCTGGGTCTCGGCGCCGTCCTGGCCGACGACATGGGACTCGGCAAGACCGTGCAGACCCTCGCCCTGCTCGCCCTGGAGCAGGGGCGCGGCGCGCGCGGGCCGGTGCTGCTGGTCTGCCCGATGTCGATGGTCGGCACCTGGCAGCGCGAGGCCGCCCGGTTCGCGCCCGGCCTGCGGGTGCACGTCCACCACGGCCCCGACCGCACCGCGCCCGACGAGGCCGCCGACCTGGTCATCACCACCTACGGCCTGGTCCAGCGGGACGCGGCCGAACTGCGCCGGGTCCACTGGCGGCGGATCGTCGCCGACGAGGCCCAGCACGTCAAGAACCGCTCGGCCCGGCAGTCCCGCGCGCTGCGCTCCCTGCGCTCGGGGCCTCGGATCGCGCTCACCGGCACGCCGGTGGAGAACCGGCTGGCCGATCTGCACGCCGTCCTGGACTTCGCCAATCCCGGGCTGTTCGGCAGCCCGGAGGCGTTCCGGGAGCGGTTCGCGATCCCGGTCGAGCAGACCGGCAGCGTGGACGCGGCGGCCCGGCTGCGCCGGGTGACCGGCCCGTTCCTGCTGCGCCGCCGCAAGAGTGACCCGCACATCGTCCAGGACCTTCCCGCGAAGCAGGAGTTCACCGTTTCCTGTGCCCTGACGGCGGAGCAGGCCGGGCTCTACCGGGCGGTGGTGGCCGACCTGCTGGAACGCCTCGGCGGGCTGCGCGGCGTCGAGCGCAAGGGTGCGGTGCTGGCGGCGATCGGCCGGCTCAAGCAGGTCTGCAACCACCCGGCCCAGCTCCTGCACGACGGCACGGCGGTGGCGGGCCGCTCGGGCAAGGTGGAGCGGCTGGTCGAGCTGCTGACGGAGGCGCTGGCCGAGGGGGACCGGGTGCTGGTCTTCACCCAGTACGCGGAGTTCGGCACCATGCTCCGGCCTTACCTGCGACGGAGGTTGGGCGAGGAGGTGCTCTATCTGCACGGCGGGGTGGCACGCGGGCGGCGGGAGGAGATGGTGGCGCGGTTCCAGTCGCCGGACGGGCCGAGGGTGTTCCTGCTGTCGCTGAAGGCGGGCGGCACCGGGCTCAACCTGACCGCCGCCAACCAGGTGGTGCACCTGGACCGCTGGTGGAACCCGGCGGTGGAGGACCAGGCCACCGACCGCGCGCACCGGATCGGCCAGCGCCGGGCGGTGCAGGTCCGCCGACTGGTCTGCGCGGGAACGGTCGAGGAGCGGATCGGCGAACTCCTGGCCGCCAAGCGCACCTTGGCCGAGGCCGCGGTCGGCGACGACGAGCAGTGGCTGTCCGAGCTGCCCGCCGACCGGCTGCGCGAACTGCTGACCCTGTCCACCGACGCGATCGGGGAGTGACCCGTGGCCGCCTCCTTCGAGGAACACCCGCTCGCCGAGCGGCTCGACGCCTTCTGGCGGGCGGAGGTGCCCGGCCCCGTCGAGGGCGAGGGTGAGGCACCCACCGCCCTCGACGGGTTGGGACCGTCCGGCGTCACCCTGCACGGCCGCCCGCTGGAGGCCGCGCTCGCCGCCGCCTACCGGCGGTTCACCGGCGCCGGCTGACCCCAGGGGCGCCGGCTCAGCCCGCCGTCACCGGGTAGTGGTCGGACAGGTCGTTGTAGGTGTAGTCGGTACCCCAACTGCTGACCGTCCAGGGCGCGCTGTGGAAGCGCGTCACCGTGTTGGCGTAGTTCTCCGGGCGCGCGTGGTCGGCCCGGTAGAGGACGTAGTCGAGGTCCTCCTTGGGCTCGCCCGGGTAGCGGTAGGCGGCGATCGAGTTGTCGGCGGTGTCGAAGGAGTTCGCCCAGCCGCCGCGGGAGGTGGCCGGCGCGACTCCCGCGTTGGCCAGCAGCGCGGGGTACTCGCCGCCGTGCGCGTCGATGTTGAGGTCCCCGGCGAGCAGGACCGGCTCGGCGGCGGGGATGTTCCTGGCGTCCACGAACGCCTTCATCGCCTTGAGCTGGGCGGCCCGGACCGCCGCCGGCTGCCCGGCGGAGCAGCCGGAGTCGGTGGACTGCAGGTGCGTGCCGATCACGTGCGTGCGCAGGCCGTTGACGTTCAGCACGGCGTAGACGAAGCCCTTGTTCGACCACCAGTCGGAGCCGCACGCGTCCTTGAAGACGTACTGCTCCTTGCGCAGGATCGGCCACTTGCTGAGCAGGGTGACGCCGCCGTCCTCGGGGGTGGCGGAGCTGTAGGCGCCGGAGGTGGCGTCCCATCCGCTGGTCGAGCGGCCCACCACCGGCGTGTGGTACGGGTACGCGGCCGAGGCCTGGGCGATCAGCGCGTCGGAGGCGGCGTTGTCGAAGGCCTCCTGGAGCACCACGACGTCCTGGCCCTGGAAGACCTCGGTGGCGGGGATGGCCTTGGCCCGGTGGTCCTGGCCCCAGTTGGGGTAGAGGTTCCGGCTCATCAGGAAGACGTTGTACGTCAGCACCTTGAGCGCGGGGACGGCGGTGCTCCCGGCCGGGGCGGCGGACGCGCCCGGCGCGGTGGCGAGCGGGGCGAGCAGGGCGGCGGCGGCCGTGCAGACGACGGCGAGGCGCGCGGAGGGAGTTGGCATGCCCGCAGTGAAGCGACGCCGGGCCACGGTCGTCCAGACAGTGGACGAGGGCGGTGTGAACGCATCGGTAACTTAAAGCTGTCTGGCCAACTCCTCCTTGGGCGGAGGAAATTGTCTGGACAACCCGCTCGGCCACCACATGTGGTGGTCCAGGTCCATGGTCACCGCCGTCACCAGGACGGAGCGCACCACGAAGGTGTCCAGCAGCACGCCGAGCGCCACCGCGAAGCCGATCTCGGCGAGGCCGACGATCGGCAGGGTGCCGAGCACCGCGAAGGTGCTGGCGAGGATGAGGCCGGCCGAGGTGATCACGCCACCGGTGGCGGCCAGTCCGGCGACGGCCCCCGGGCGGGTGCCGTGCTGGGCGGCCTCCTCGCGGACCCGGGTCATCAGGAAGATGTTGTAGTCGATGCCGAGGGCCACCAGGAAGACGAAGACGAACAGCGGGAAGGCGTTGTCCTGGCCCTCGAAGTGGAAGACGTGTTCGAAGAAGAACGCGCTGATGCCGAGCGCCGCCGCGTAGGACAGGACGACGGTGGCGATCAGCACCAGCGGCGCCGTGACCGCGCGCAGCAGCAGCGCCAGGATCACCAGGACCACGCCCAGCACCAGCGGGATGATCGTCCGGTTGTCGGAGGTCGCGGCCCGGCCCGCGTCCAGGATCACCGCCGTCGAGCCGCCCACCTTGGCGTCGGCGTCCGGTACGGCGTGCACGGCGCCCCGCAGCCGGTCCACGGTGTTCTCGGCCGCCTGGCTGTCCGGCGGATCGGTGAGCGTCGCCTGGAACATCGCCCGGCCCTCGTGGACGACCGGTTCGGTGGTGCCCGCCACCCCGGGGGTCTCCCGCGTCACCGCGCGCACCGCCCCGGCCCCGCCGGCGTCGGAGACGACCGTCAGCGGCGCTCCGGTGCCCGCCGGGAAGTGCGCGGCCAGCGCCTCCTGCCCGACCACCGAGTCCGGCTTGCCGGTGAAGGTGCCGGCCGTGCTGAGTCCGGTCGCGTTCAGCGAGACCAGCCCGACGCAGCAGGCCGCCAGCGCCAGCGTGGTGCCGATCCAGACCTTGCGCGGACGCCGCCCGATCCACGCCCCGATGCGCGCCCAGCGGCCGGTCCTGGTCGGCTCCGGCGTCCCGAACGCCGGGCGCACCGGCCAGAACACCCAGCGTCCGGCGATCACCAGCAGCGCCGGCAGCAGGGTCAGCATCGCGGCCAGCGCCACCAGCACGCCGATCGCGCAGACCGGGCCGAGCCCGCTGGTCGAGTTCATCTCGGCGACCAGCAGGCAGAGCATCGAGACGACCACGGTCGCGGAGGAGGCCAGGATCGCGGGCCCGGCCCGGTGCAGGGCGAAGGCCATCGCCTCGTGGCGGTCCTCGTGGCGGCGCAACTCCTCCCGGTAGCGGGCGGTGAGCAGCAGCGCGTAGTCCGTGCCCGCGCCGAGCACCAGCACGATCAGGATGCCGGCGCTCTGTGCGTTGACGGTCAGCCCCGCGTGGTCGGCCAGCAGGTAGATCACCGCCTGCGCGACCACCAGCGCCCCGGCCGCCGAGAACAGCGGCAGCGCCCACAGCACCGGGCTGCGGTAGGTGAGCAGCAGCAGGACGATCACCACGCTGACGGTGGCCGCGAGCAGGGTGGAGTCGATCCCGGCGAAGGCCTCGGCCTGGTCGGCGCCGATACCGGCCGGGCCGGTGACATGGGTGGTCATGCCGAGGCTGTTCTCGGCGGCGGTGGCGCGCAGACCCTCCACGGCCGGGCGCAGGTCCTGCCAGCCGCCGGTGCCGATGTCGATCGGCACGATGGTCTGCAGCGCCTGGCCGTCCGCCGACTCCACCGGTCCGGTGATCCGGCCCAGCACGTGCGGGGCGGAGGAGAAGGCCTCGGCGTCCCGGGCGGCCTCGACCCGGTCGGCGGGGGTGATCCCGCCGTCCCGGACGTAGACCACCACCGCTTGGGCGGTGTCCACCGGCTGGAACGCCCGTTGCTCGTTCAGCACCTGGGTCGACTCGGCGTTGCTCGGCAGCCAGCTGGAGGCCTGGTTGTCCTCGGCGTCGGCGAGCTTGCCGGCCAGCGGACCCGCCACCACCAGCAGCACCAGCCACAGGGCCAGCACCACCCATTTGCCGCGGCGTCCGCACGGCAGCTCGGCCAGTCTCCGGGTCGGGCTCATCGGGGGAACCCCCGTCCTCGGGGCGCGTGACTCGTTCCAGCCTGCCACCGGGGCCGCGCCCCGGCAGCCCGGGGGAGCCGGACGCGGCCCGGGCGGGGCGGGCG
>NZ_BAAAKJ010000096.1:44501-63382 GCF_039527695.1 Kitasatospora putterlickiae | reverse complement strand
GTCCGTCGTCGACGGTGGTGTCGGGCGACGCGGACGCGGTGGCGGCACTGGTCGAGGAGTTCCTGGAAGAGGGTGTGCGGGCGCGTCTGATCGAGGTCGACTACGCGTCGCACTCCTCGCACGTCGAGGAGGTCCGCGAGCGCCTGCTGTCCGATCTGGACGGCATCACACCCCTGTCCGGCACGGTGCCGTTCTTCTCGACGGTGACGGGCGGCTGGTTGGACACGAAGTCCCTGGACACCGAGTACTGGTACCGCAACCTGCGGGAGACGGTGGAGTTCGGGCAGGCCACGGCGGCTCTGCTGGGGGAGGGTTTCCGGTTCTTCGTCGAGTCCAGTCCGCATGCGGTGCTGGGTGTGGCGGTGGGGGAGTCGGTGGAGGCCGCGGGTGTGGACGCGGTGGTGTTGGGGACGTTGCGTCGTGGGGAGGGCGGTTCGGCGCAGGTGTTGCGTGCGGTGGGCCGTGCGTGGGAGTGCGGGCTGGGGGTGGATTTCTCGGGTGCGTTCCCGGGGGCTCGGCGGGTGGACCTGCCGACGTACGCCTTCCAGCGCAGCCGCTACTGGCTCGACGTCCCGACCACGAGCTGGGACGTCGCCTCGGCGGGTCTCGCCACGACCGGGCACCCGCTGCTCGGTGCGGTGACGCAGGTCGCGGACTCCGACGAACTGCTGCTCAGCGGCCGGATCTCGCTGCGTACCCACCCCTGGCTCGCCGATCACGCGGTGTCGGGCGTCGTCCTCCTCCCCGGCACGGCCTTCCTCGAACTCGCGCTGCGCGCCGGGGCCGAGGCGGACTGCCCGGTGGTCGAGGAACTCACCCTCGGATCGGCCCTCGTGCTCCCGGACGAGGGAGCCGTTCACCTGCAGCTCCGGGTCGCCGCGCCCGACGGCGACGGTCGGCGGAGGCTCAGCGTGTTCGCCCGCACGACCCGGGACGCCGACGCGCCCTGGACCGAGCACGCCACCGGCACCCTGGCACCCCGGCCCGCCGGGGACCCGGCCGGAGCCGCGGCCGCTCTGCTGAGCTGGCCGCCCTCCGGTGCCGAACCCGTGGACACCGGCGACCTCTACGAGCGCTTCGCCGAGGCCGGCTACCACTACGGCCCCGCCTTCCGCGGCATCCGTGCCGCGTGGCTCCGCGACGGCGAGGTGTTCGCCGAGGTGGTGCTGCCGGAGTCGCAGCACGCCGACGCCGCCGGGTGCGTGCTGCACCCCGCGCTGCTGGACGCGGCCCTCCAGATCGCCGCACTGCTGCCCGACCAGGACGGCGGGGCCCGGTTGCCCTTCAGCTGGAACGGTGTGACCGGCGGGATCACCGGGGCCACCACGCTGCGGGTGCGGCTCGCCGCCGGTGCGCCGGACTCCGTGACCCTGCACGCCCACGACCTGTCAGGACGGCAGGTGCTCGGCGTGGAGGGCCTGCTGCTGCGGCCCCCGGCCGCCGGCGGGCCGCTCTCCGCGAACGCCCACGCCGACCTGCTGTACCGCCTCGACTGGACCCCGGGCACCGACCCGGCCGACCGTGCCGTGCCCACCTGGGCCGCCCTCGGCGGCGCCGTCCCCGGCGCGGTGTCGTGGCAGGACCTCGACGCCCTGGGAGCCGCGCTCGACGCGGGCGCCGCCCTCCCCGAGGTGATCGTGGCGGCCGTCGCCACCGCCGACCTGCCCGACCCCGCCGACCGGGTCCGCGTCACCGCGCACCGGGGCCTGGCCCTGGTCCAGCAGTGGCTGGCCGACGAGCGGTTCGCCGAGGCCAGGCTGGCCCTGCTCACCAGGGACGCGGTCCGTACCGGACCGCTCGACCGTCCCGTCGATCTCGCCCAGGCCGCCCTGTGGGGCCTGGTGCGCAGCGCGCGGGCCGAGCACCCCGGGCGCTTCGTCCTCATCGACGCGGCCGGGACGGGCGAGCCGGCGGACGCCCTGCCTGCGGCGCTCGCCGGCGGGGAACCCGAGCTGGCGTTGCGGACCGGCCCGCTGCTGCTGCCGCGGCTGGTCCGCGGCGGACGGGCGGACGGCACGCTGTCCCTGCCGGACGGCGCGGCCTGGCGGCTCACCACCGACGGCCGGGGCTCCGTGGAGGACATCGTGGCGGAGAACGCGCCCGCGGCCCTCGCCCCGCTGGGCGAGGGCGAGGTGCGGATCGCGGTGCGCGCCGCCGGGCTGAACTTCCACGACGTCATCGCCGCGCTCGGCCTGGACCCCGATCCCGAACAGCAGGGCCTGGGCAGCGAGGGCGCCGGAACCGTGATCGAGGTCGGCCCGGGTGTCGACGACCTGGTGCCCGGTGACCGGGTGATGGGGATCTTCGGGGGCGCGTTCGGCCCGATCGCCGTCGCCGACCGCCGCACCGTCGCCCGGATACCGGCGGGATGGTCCTTCGCCCGCGCCGCATCCGTGCCGGTGGTGTTCCTCACCGCCTACTACGGTCTGTTCGATCTCGGCGGACTGCGGCGCGGCGAATCGGTCCTGGTCCACGCCGCGGCCGGCGGTGTCGGCATGGCGGCGGTACAGCTCGCCCGGCACGCCGGTGCGCGGGTGTTCGCGACCGCCTCCCCCGCCAAGTGGGACGTCCTGAAGGCCGGCGGACTGGACACCGAGCACATCGCCTCGTCCCGTACCACCGACTTCGCCGAGAAGTTCCTGACGGCCACCGGCGGGCGGGGCGTCGACGTCGTACTCGACAGCCTGGCGCGCGAGTTCGTCGATGCCGGTCTGCGGCTGCTGCCGAACGGCGGCCGGTTCGTGGAGATGGGCAAGACCGACGTCCGCGACCCCGGGGCGGTCGCCCGGCAGCACCCCGGGGTGCGCTACCGGGCGTTCGACCTGATGGAGGCCGGTCCGAAGCGGATCGGCGAGATGCTCGCCGAGGTCCTGGACCTGTTCGAGCAGGGGGTGCTGCGTCCCCTGCCCGTCACCGGCTGGGACGTCCGGCAGGCCCCGGCCGCCCTGCGCTCGCTCAGCCAGGCCCGGGGCGTCGGCAAGAACGTCCTGGTGCTGCCCGCCGCGCCGGACCCCGAAGGGACCGTTCTGGTCACGGGGGCCACCGGCACCCTGGGACGGCTCCTTGCCCGGCACCTGGTCGTCGCGCACGGCGCCCGGCACCTGCTGCTGGCGGGCCGCCGGGGCGGATCCGCCGACGGAATGCCGGAGCTGGTGCGGGAACTGACCGGACTCGGGGCGTCGGTGACCGCCGCCGCCTGCGACGTCGCCGACCGCGCCGCGCTCACCGCCCTGCTCGGGTCGGTGCCCGTCGCGCACCCGCTGACCGCCGTCGTCCACGCGGCCGGTGTCCTGGACGACGCCACGATCGCCGGGCTGACGCCGGACCGGCTCGACCGCGTCCTGCGGCCCAAGGCGGACGCGGCGCTGGCCCTGCACGAACTCACCCGGGACCTCGACCTCGCGGCGCTGGCCCTGTTCTCCTCGGGCGCCGCCCAGTTCGGCGCGGCCGGGCAGGCGAACTACGCCGCCGCCAACGCGGTCCTCGACGCGCTCGCCACCGAACGCCGGGCCGAGGGGCTGCCCGGCCTGTCCATCGGCTGGGGCCTGTGGGAGGAGCGCAGCGGGATGACCGCCGCGGTCACCGCGGGTCGGGGCGCAGGGGCGGGCGCGCTGACCTCGGCGGAGGGCCTCGCCCTGTTCGACGCGGCGCTGGACTCCCCGTACGCCTACCGGCTCGCGGCCAGGATCGCCCCGTCCGTGCTGCGGGCGGACGACCGGCTGCCCGCCGTGCTCCGCGCTCTGGCCCGCCCCGCCCGTACCGCCGCCGCCTCCGCCGCGGCACCGGCCCGCTCGATGGCGCAGCAGCTCGCCGAGCTGCCCGAGGCCGAGCTGCACCTGACCCTGCTCGACCTGGTGCGCGGCAACGCGGCGGCGGTGCTCGGCCACAGTTCGCCGAACCTGATCCGCCCGGCCCGCCCGTTCAAGGAGGTCGGCTTCGACTCCCTCACCGGGGTCGAACTGCGCAACCGGCTGGGGTCCTCGACCGGGCTGCGACTGCCGGCCGCGCTGGTCTTCGACCACCCCACCCCGGAGGCACTGGCACGCCACCTCGCCGAGCGGGTCACCGCCGCCCGCCCGACCGGCGACGAGGCGGTCCGGGCCGGGCTCGACACCCTGGAGACCCTGCTCGACGCCCTGCCGCCGGACGGCGTCAGCGACGAACTCGCCGCCCGGATACGGGAAGTGCTGTCCCGCCCGCTGCCCGGCCGGCCAACGGCCACCACCGCCCGCCCCACGGGCGACGTGGACGACCTGGCCCCCGACCTGATCGAGGCGGCCAGCGACGACGAGATGTTCGACTACATCGACCGGCAGCTGGGATCCGCATGACCGGGGCACCGTTCCGCGCACCCCGCGCGCCCCGCGCAGTCCGAGACGAGACCCGAGCGGCCCGAGACGAAAGCAGCGGTGTCCAGTGAGCGACCAGAGGATGCGTGACTACCTCAACCGGGTGACCATCGACCTCCGGGAGACCCGGCAGCGGCTCCGGGAGGCCGAGGCCCGCACGAGCGAGCCGATCGCGATCGTGGCGATGAGCTGCCGCTTCCCCGGCGGTGTCCGCACCCCCGAGGACCTGTGGGAACTGCTCGCCGAAGGCCGCGACACCGTCGCGCCCGTCCCCGGCGACCGGGGCTGGGAGACCGCCTGGCCGTCCGGCGGCGCCGTCCCCGGGCGGGGGGCGTTCCTCGACGGCGCGGCGGACTTCGACCCGGAGTTCTTCGGCATCTCGCCCCGCGAGGCGGTCGCGATGGACCCGCAGCAGCGGCTTCTGCTGATGGCGTCCTGGGAGGCCGTCGAGCAGGCCGGCATCGACCCGCTCACCCTGCGGGGCAGCCGTACCGGGGTGTACGCCGCGGCCATCGACCAGGGGTACGCGACGCTGGGCCCCGGCGCCGCCGAAGCCGTCCAGGGGTTCCTGATGACGGGGAACTCGATGAGCGTGATGTCCGGGCGGGTGTCCTACGCGCTCGGTCTCGAAGGCCCCGCCGTCACCGTGGACACCGCTTGTTCGGCCTCGCTGGTGGCGCTGCACCTCGCGGCGCGCGCCCTGCGGGCCGGGGAGTGCTCGCTCGCCCTCGCCGGCGGGGTCAGCGTGATGGCGCTGCCGGCGGTGTTCGTCGAGTTCAGCCGACAGGGCGCGATGTCCGCCGACGGCCGCTGCAAGCCGTTCGCGGCGGCCGCGGACGGCACCGGCTGGGGCGAGGGCGTGGGAATGCTGCTGCTGGAGCGGCTGTCGGACGCGCGCCGCAACGGCCACCCGGTGCTGGCCGTGCTGCGCGGTTCGGCGATCAACCAGGACGGTGCCAGCAACGGCCTGACCGCCCCCAACGGCCCCTCCCAGCAGCGGGTGATCCGGGCGGCGCTCGCGGACGCGGGGCTGACGACGTCCGACGTGGACGCGGTGGAGGCGCACGGCACCGGCACCACCCTCGGCGACCCGATCGAGGCCGACGCGCTGCTGGCCACCTACGGCCAGGACCGGCCCGCCGACCGCCCGCTGTGGCTGGGGTCGCTGAAGTCCAACATCGGGCACACCCAGGCCGCCGCCGGGGTCGCCGGGGTCATCAAGACGGTGCTCGCGCTGCGGCACGGCGTCCTGCCCCGCACCCTGCACGTGGACGCGCCCACCCCGCACGCCGACTGGTCCTCGGGCGCCGTCGAACTCCTCACCGAGGCCCGCGACTGGCCCGCCGTCGACCGGCCGCGCCGGGCCGGGGTGTCCTCGTTCGGCATGAGCGGCACCAATGCGCACGTCGTCCTCGAACAGGCACCGGAGCCGGAGCAGGCCGACGGACCGGAAGCAGCGACCGACGGCCCGGACACCGTGGCCGGCGCGGGCGCGCCCGGGGCCGTGCTGCCCTGGGTGCTGTCCGGCCGCACCGCGTCCGCGCTCGGGGACCAGGCGGCCCGGCTGCGCGCCCGGCTCACGGCGGACGCGCCCGCGCGGGAGGCCGACATCGGCTTCTCGCTGGCGACCACCCGGTCCGCTTTCGAGCACCGGGCCGTGGTGATCGGCGACGGGCGCCCCGCACTGCTGGACGGCCTCGCCGCCCTGTCCGGGCCGGGCACGGACCTCTCCACCGCCCCGGCCACGCCCGCCGACGTCGTCGCGGGCACCGGCCGGGTCGTCGAGGGCCGGACGGCCCTGGTGTTCCCCGGCCAGGGCTCCCAGTGGGCCGGCATGGCGCAGGACCTGCTCGCCACCAGCCCCGCCTTCCGGGACCGCCTCGCCGCCTGCGACGCCGCCCTCTCCGCCCATGTCGACTGGCGGCTGCCCGCCGTCCTGGAGGGCGCGGCCGGGGCACCCTCCCTGGAGCGGGTGGACGTGGTGCAGCCGGTGCTGTGGGCGGTGATGGTGTCACTGGCCGCGCACTGGGAGTCCTGGGGCGTCCGGCCCGACGCCGTGGTCGGGCACAGCCAGGGCGAGATCGCCGCCGCCGTGGTGGCGGGAGCGCTGAGCCTGGAGGACGGGGCGAAGGTCGTCGCCCTGCGCAGCCGGGCCATCCGGGCGCTGGCCGGACTCGGCGGCATGGCCGCGGTGTCCCTGCCCGAGGACCGGGTCCGCGCCGAGATCGCCCCCTGGGCCGGGAAGCTGTCGGTGGCCGCCGTCAACGGGCCCGCCGCCGTCGTGGTCTCGGGCGAGACCCGGGCCCTGGCCGAACTGCTCGCCCACTGCGCCGCACAGGGCGTACGGGCCCGGTCCGTACCCGTGGACTACGCCTCGCACTCGGCCCAGGTCGAAGGGATCAGGTCCGAGGTGCTGGCCGCGCTGGCCGGCGTACGCCCGCTCCCGGCCCGGATTCCGCTGTTCTCCACCGTCACCGGCGACCGGCTCGACACCACGGTCATGGACGCCGACTACTGGTACCGCAACCTCCGCGGGACCGTCCGCTTCGACGCCGCCGTCCGCTCCCTGATCGAACAGGGCCACGAGGCCTTCGTCGAGGTGTCGCCGCACCCGGTGCTGACCATGGCCCTCCAGGACACCGCCGAGGCCGCCGGCGCCGAGGAGCCGCCCGTGGTCGTCGGCACTCTGCGCCGCGACGACGGCGGACCGCGCCGGGCCCTGCGCTCGGCCGCCGAACTGTGGGTGGCCGGCGCGGCCGTCGACTGGTCCGCGGTGTACGCCGGCACCGGCGCCCGCCCGACCGCCCTGCCCGGATACCCCTTCCAGCTGCGGCGCTACTGGCTGGAGCCGGAGGCGGCGCCCGGCACCGGACCGGCCGCCGCCGATCCGCACGACACGGCCTTCTGGCGCATGGTCGACCACGACGCCCCGGCCGAGATCGCCGCCCACCTCGCCGTCGACGAGGACGCCCTCGCCCCCGTCCTGCCCGCCCTGCGAGGCTGGCGCAAACAGCGGCGCGACGAGAGCGTCATCGACTCCTGGCGCTACCGCGTCGGCTGGCAGCCCCTGCCGGACCCGCCGGCCGCCACCCCCGCCGCCGGCACCTGGCTCGTCGTCCTGCCCGCCGGACACGACGACGACGCACGGGTACGCGGCCCGCTGCTCGCCCTCACCGAAGCGGGCGCCACCGTCGTCACGGCCGAACTCACCGCCGACGCCGTCCGCCGCACGGACCTCGCGGGCACGCTCGCCACCGCCCTCGGCGACCGCGTCCCGACGGGCGTGCTGTCGCTGCTGGCCGCCGACGACCGGCCCCACCCCGAGCACCCGGCCCTGCCCACCGGAACGGCACTCACCGTCGCCCTGGTGCAGGCCCTGGGCGACCTCGCCCTCACCGCACCCCTGTGGTGCGCCACCGCCGGGGCCGTGTCCACGGGCCAGGACGACCCGGTCACCCACCCCCGCCAGGCACTGGTCTGGGGCACCGGACTGGTGGCCGCGCTGGAACTGTCCGCCCGCTGGGGCGGACTCATCGACCTGCCGCCGAACCTCGACGCCCGCGCCAGGACCCTCCTCGCCGCCGTCCTGACGGCCCCCGGCACCGGCCCGGACGGCCCCGGCCGCGAGGACCAGCTCGCCCTGCGCCCCACCGGCCTGCTGGCCCGCCGCCTCCGGCGCGCCCCCCGGAACGACGGCCGTACGAAGCACTGGAAGCCCCGCGGCACCGTCCTGCTGACCGGCGGCACCGGAGCCGTCGGCCCGCACCTCGTCCGCTGGCTGGCCCGCGGCGGCGCCACCCACCTCGTCCTGCCCGGCCGCCGCGGCCCCCAGGCACCCGGCGCGGCCGAACTCGCCGCGGAACTGGCCGCCCTCGGCGTACGACTGTCCCTGCCCGTCTGCGACCTGTCGGACCGTCAGGCCGTGGCGGAACTGCTCACCGGCCTGGACACGGCGGGCGACCCGGTCACCGCGGTCGTCCACGCGGCCGCGTTCGTCGCGCTCGCCCCCCTGGACGGCACACCGATGTCCGCGTTCGACCAGATCGTCGCCGCCAAGGCCGCCGGCGCCGAACACCTCGACGCCCTGCTCGACCGCGAACTCGACGCCTTCGTCCTGTTCTCCTCGATCGCCGGAGTCTGGGGCAGCGGCGACCACGGCGCCTACGCCGCGGCCAACGCCTACCTCGACGCCCTGGCCCAGCACCGCCGGGCCCGCGGCCTCACCGCCACCACCGTCGACTGGGGCATCTGGCAGGCCGAGAACCCCTTCCAGGACCGCGTCGCCGGAGCGGACGCCGACCTGTTCAACCTGGAGCAGCACGGCCTGCCCCGGATCGCCCCCGACCTCGCGGTCCGCGCCCTGCAACAGGCACTCGACGACGACGAGACCGTACTCGCCGTCGCCGACGTCGACTGGGAGCAGTTCGCCGCCGTCTTCACCTCCACCCGCCGCAGCCCGCTGCTCACCGGCATCCCCGAAGCCCGCCGCGCCCTGGAGGCCGCGACCGGCGACACGGAGGCACCCGCCGCCGCGCTGCTGCGCCAACGACTCGCCGCCCTCGGCGAATCCGAACAGCACCGCCTGCTGCTCGACCTGGTCCGCACCCACGCGGCAGCCGTCCTCGGCCATGCCACCGTGGACGCGATCCGGCCCGGCAAGGCGTTCCAGGACATGGGCTTCGCCTCCCTCACCGCGGTCGAACTCCGCAACCGGCTCAACACCGCCACCGGACTGCGGCTGCCGTCCACGCTGATCTTCGACCACCCGTCGTCCACCGCGCTCGCCCAGGAGATCCGCGCCGAACTGCTCGGCCGGCAGGCCGCCGAGCCGGGCCCCTCCGACCCGGACGCCGCCGCGCACCCGCCGGCACCCGACGACGAGCCGATCGCGATCGTGTCCATGGCCTGCCGCTTCCCCGGCGGCATCGGCACCCCCGAAGACCTGTGGCGCCTGCTCGCCGACGGCGGCGACGCCGTCTCGGACCTGCCCACCGACCGCGGCTGGGACGTCGAGGCCCTCTACGACCCCGACCCCGACCGTCCCGGCACCTCGACCACCCGGCGCGGCGGCTTCCTGCACGACGCCGCCGACTTCGACGCGGAGTTCTTCGGCATCTCGCCGCGCGAGGCCCTGGCCATGGACCCGCAGCAGCGGCTGCTCCTGGAAACCACCTGGGAGGCGATCGAACGCGCCGCCATCGACCCGGCCGCCCTGCGCGGCAGCCGCACCGGAGTGTTCACCGGCGTCAACTACGCCGACTACGCGGCCGTCGTCGCCCAGTCGGAGGAAGGAGACGGCCACCTGCTCACCGGCAGCGCACCCAGCGTCGTCTCCGGCCGGGTCGCCTACACCCTGGGCCTCGAAGGCCCCGCGGTGACCATCGACACGGCCTGCTCGTCCTCACTCGTCGCCATGCACCTCGCCGGCCGGGCGCTGCGCGGCGGCGACTGCTCCCTCGCCCTGGTCGGCGGCGTTGCCGTGATGGCGACCCCCGGCGCCCTGATCAGCTTCTCCCGGCAACGGGGACTCGCCGAGGACGGCCGCTGCAAGGCCTTCTCGGACGACGCGGACGGCATGGGCATGGGCGAGGGCGTCGGCGTCCTGCTGCTGGAGCGGCTGTCGGACGCCCGCCGCAACGGCCACCCGGTACTGGCGGTGGTACGCGGCTCCGCCGTCAACCAGGACGGCGCCAGCAACGGACTCTCCGCTCCCAACGGTCCGTCGCAGCAGCGGGTGATCCGGGCGGCGCTCGCGGACGCCGGCCTGACGGCGTCCGAGGTGGACGTGGTGGAGGCGCACGGCACCGGCACCACCCTCGGCGACCCGATCGAGGCGCAGGCCCTGCTGGCCACCTACGGCCAGGACCGGCCCGCCGAACGGCCCCTGCTGGTCGGCTCCCTCAAGTCCAACCTCGGCCACGCCCAGGCGGCGTCGGGTGTGGCGGGGGTCATCAAGACGGTGCTGTCCATGCAGCACGGGCAGGTGCCCCGCACCCTGCACGTCAGCAGGCCCTCCGGCCACGTCGACTGGACGCGCGGAGCGCTGGCCCTCGCGACCGAGCAGCAGCCCTGGCCGTCCCACGGCCGCCCCTTCCGGGCCGGAGTGTCCTCCTTCGGCCTGAGCGGCACCAACGTCCACACCATCCTCGAACACACCCCCCTGGAGGACGACGGCCCGCCGGCCGGGCGCACCTCCCTGCCGGCGGTGCCCTGGCCGCTGTCGGCGAAGAGCCCGCAGGCACTGCGCCTCCAGGCCGACCGGCTGCGCCGCCACCTGGACGGCAACCCCGGGGCCGAGCCGCGCGACATCGGATCCGCCCTGCACACGCGCACCGCCTTCGAGTACCGGAAGGCGCTGGTCGGGGACCGGGACCAACTCCACACCCTGCTGGGCCGGATGGCCGACGACGACTCGGGAGCGTGGGACGGCGGTCGGCCGGTCGACGGTCGTTCGGTGCTGGTGTTCCCGGGTCAGGGTTCGCAGTGGGTGGGGATGGCCGTGGAGCTGTTGGCCGATTCGGCTGTGTTCGCGGGGCGGATGGCGGAGTGTGAGCGGGCTCTGGCGCCTTATGTGGACTGGTCGTTGGCGGAGGCGCTGGGTTCGGAGGCGCTGTTGGCGCGGGTTGATGTGGTGCAGCCGGTGTTGTGGGCGGTGATGGTGTCGTTGGCGGAGGTGTGGCGTTCGTTCGGGGTGGTTCCGGACGCGGTGGTGGGTCACTCGCAGGGTGAGATCGCGGCCGCGGTGGTGGCGGGTGGTCTGAGTCTGGAGGACGGGGCGCGGGTGGTGGCGTTGCGTTCCCGTGCGGTGGGTGCGTTGGCGGGCCGTGGCGGGATGGCGTCGGTGCCTTTGCCGGTGGAGGTGGTGCGGAAACGCGCAGGCCGGTTGTCGGTGGCGGCGGTGAACGGTCCGTCGTCGACGGTGGTGTCGGGTGACGCGGACGCGGTGGCGGCGCTGGTGGAGGCCCTGGTCGGGGAGGGGGTGCGGGCGCGTCTGATCGAGGTCGACTACGCGTCGCACTCCTCGCACGTGGAGGAGGTCCGCGAGCGCCTGCTGTCCGACCTGGACGGCATCGCACCCCTGTCCGGCACGGTGCCGTTCTTCTCGACGGTGACGGCCGGTTGGCTGGACACGAAGTCCCTGGATGCCGGGTACTGGTACCGGAATCTGCGGGAGACGGTGGAGTTCGGGCAGGCCACGGCGGCTTTGCTGGGGGAGGGTTTCCGGTTCTTCGTCGAGTCCAGTCCGCATGCGGTGCTGGGTGTGGCGGTGGGGGAGTCGGTGGAGGCCGCGGGTGTGGACGCGGTGGTGCTGGGGACGTTGCGTCGTGGGGAGGGCGGTTCGGCGCAGGTGTTGCGTGCGGTGGGTCGTGCGTGGGAGTGCGGGCTGGGGGTGGACTTCTCGGGTGCGTTCCCGGGCGCGCGGCGGGTGGACCTGCCGACGACCGCCTTCCAGCACAGCCGCTACTGGCCCGAGCCGGCGCCCACCGCGGCGGCCGACGTGGGCGCGGCCGGGCTCGATCCGGCCGGCCACCCCGTCCTCGGAGCGTCCATCGAACTGGCCGACACGGGTGAACTGCTGCTCACGGGCCGGATCTCGCTGCGTACCCACCCCTGGCTCGCCGACCATGCGGTGGCCGGTACGGTCCTGCTGCCCGGCGCGGCCTTCGCGGAACTCGCGGTACGCGCCGCGGACGAGGCCGGCTGCCACACGGTGGAGGAACTGACGCTCCAGTCACCGCTGTTGATACCCGCCGACTCCGCCGTTCGGCTGCAGGTTCGGGTCGGCGCCACGGACGCGCACGGCGGCCGCTCACTGGACCTGTTCTCCTGCCGCGAGGACGCGGCGACCCCGCACTGGACCGCGCACGCGACCGGCAGGCTCACCGCCGACGCCACGACCCGCGAGCCGTCGTCCTCGGCCGTACCGGACGACGCCGGCTCCTGGCCCCCGCCCGGCGCCGTCCCGATCCCCGTCGACGACCTGTACGAGCGGTTCCATGCCTCCGGTTACGGCTACGGACCCGCCTTCCGCGGGCTCACCGCCGCCTGGCGCCGGGGTGACGAGATCTTCACCGAGGTACGTCTGCCCGAGGACCAGCACAGGTCCGCCTCCGCCTTCGGCGTGCACCCCGCCCTCCTGGACGCCGCCCTCCAGGGGCTGTTCCTGCGGGCCCGGCCGGACACCGAACCGGGCGCGGACCGGCCGTCCGCCGGACTGCCGTTCTCCTGGAGCGGAGTGCGGCTGCACGCCTCCGGAGCCACCGCGCTCAGGGTACGGCTCGGCTTCCGGCCGGACGGATCGGTGTCGATCGACGCGACCGATCCGAACGGCCTCCCGGTCGCGTCGGTCGAGGCGCTCGCCGTCCGCCTGATCGACCTCGACACCCTCCGCCCGGGCGGCGGCCCGGAATCCCTCTACCGGGTGCAGTGGTCGGCGGTGCCCGCCACCGCACCCGCCGACCCCCTCGAACACTGGGCTGTCCTCGGCGGCCGGGAACTCTTCCCGGACAGCCATCCGGACCTGGCCGCGCTCGGTGCCGCGCTGGACGGGGGAGCGCCGTCGCCCGCCGCCGTGCTGGCCTGGTGCGACCACACCCCGGACCTCCCGTCCCCGCCCGACGCCGCATCCGTGCACACCGCACTGGACGACGCCCTGCGGCTCGTCCAGGACTGGCTGGCCGACCCGCGGTGGGACGACGGCACCCGGCTCGTGCTCGTCACCCGGGGCGCGGTCTCCACGGCAGCCGGTGACGAGGTCACCGACCTCACCGCCGCCGCGGTCCGCGGCCTCGTCCGCTCCGCCCAGTCCGAGCACCCGGACCGCTTCCTGCTGATCGACACCGACGACCCGGCCGCCGTGGCCGGCTTGCTGCCCCGGGCACTGGCCGGAACGGAACCCCAACTGGCGATACGCGCCGGACAACTCCTCGCCGCCCGCCTCACCAGGGCCACCGTCGCCACGGACCCGAACCCGGGCCCGGACGCACTCCCGGGCTCGGCCCCGGACACACCGCCCGGTATCGCCGCGGCCGGGGGAACCGTCCTCGTCACCGGGGCCGGCGGCGCGCTCGGCGGCCTGGTGGCACAGCACCTCGTGACCGCGCACGGCGTACGGAACCTGCTGCTCGTCGGCCGGCGCGGCACGGACGCCCCGGGCCTGGCCGACCTCGCCGCCGAACTGCGCGGCCTCGGAGCCCGGGTGGACGTGGAGGCCTGTGACGTCGCCGACCGGGACGCGCTCGCCGCGCTGCTCGCCGGCATCCCCGCCGACCGCCCGCTGAGCGCGGTCGTCCACGCGGCCGGTGTCCTGGACGACGGGACGATCGAGTCGCTGACCCCCGGGCGGATGCGCGACGTCCTGCGGCCCAAGGTCGACGCGGCCCTCAACCTGCACGACCTCACCCGTGACCTCGCGCTGTCGGCCTTCGTCCTGTTCTCCTCCGCGTCCGCCACGGTCGGCAACGCCGGGCAGGGCAACTACGCGGCCGCCAACGCCTTCCTCGACGCGCTCGCCCAGCACCGCCGCGCCCTGGAACTGCCCGCCCAGTCGCTCGCCTGGGGCCTGTGGGCGCGCCGCAGCACCATGACCGGCACGCTCACCGCCGCCGACCTGCGGCGGATGTCCCGGGGAGGCACCGCGGCCATCGGCAGCGAAGAGGGCCTGGCCCTGTTCGACGCGGCGCTCACCCTGGACGAACCGCTGCTCGTCCCGGTCAAGCTCGACCTCGGCCGGCTCCGGACGGCAGCCCGGACCGGACCCGTCCCGGCCCTGCTCGCCGCCCTGGTCCCCGGTGGCGCACGCCGCCCCGCCTCCGGGGCGGACGCCGCCGAAGCGGACTCGCTGCGCCGCCGGCTGACCGGCCTCACCCCGGAGGAACGCGTCGCCACCCTGCTCGACCTGGTACGGAGCCGGGTCGCCGACATCCTCGGCCACGGCGGACCCGAGGCCGTCGACCCGGACCAGGCGTTCAAGGACCTCGGCTTCGACTCGCTCACCTCCGTCGAGCTCCGCAACCGGCTCGGCGCCGCCACCGGCCGCCGGCTGCCCGCCACCCTGGTCTTCGACCACCCCACCCCGGCCGCCGTCGCCGCCTACCTCACCGGGCGCCTGGTACCCGACGGGCCGGGCGGCCCCGCCGGCACCGGGAAGGCCGCCGGGGCGCACCCCGCCGTCCGGCCGGAGACACCGGACACGCCGGCTCCCGCCGCCGACATCAACGCCATGGCCGTCGACGAACTCGTCCGGATGGCCCTGGGCGGCGACCGTGACTGACCGACAGCCGCAGAAGGAGAAGCCCAACCCCATGCCCACCGACACGGACCAGGTGGTCGCCGCCCTGCGCGCCTCGCTGGTGGACAACCAGCGCCTGCGGCAGGAGAACCGACGGCTCAGCGACGACGCCGCCGAGCCCATCGCCATCGTGGCGATGAGCTGCCGCTACCCCGGCGGCGTACGCACCCCGGAAGACCTGTGGGAGCTGCTGGTCAAGGAACGCGACGCGGTCTCGCCGTTCCCCACCGACCGCGGCTGGGACGTCGAGGGCGGCTTCGACGCCGACCCCGACGCCCCCGGCACCTTCTACGTCCGGGAAGGCGGCTTCCTCCACGACGCGACCGGCTTCGACCCCGGCTTCTTCGGCATCTCGCCGCGCGAGGCCCTGGCCATGGACCCCCAGCAGCGGCTGCTGCTGGAAGCGTCCTGGGAAGCGGTGGAACGCGCGGGCATCGACCCGGCGACCCTGCGCGGCAGCCGCACCGGCGTCTACACCGGAGTGATCTACAGCGAATACGGGTCCCGGCTCGGCCGGGTGCCCGACGAAGTGGAAGGCTTCCTCGGCACCGGCACCATCCCCAGCGTCGCCTCGGGCCGGGTCGCCTACACCCTGGGCCTGGAAGGCCCGGCGGTCACCCTGGACACCGCCTGCTCGTCCTCCCTGGTCGCCGTCCACCTCGCCTGCCAGGGGCTGCGCTCCGGCGACACCGCCCTCGCCCTGGCCGGTGGGGTGACCGTGATGTCCACCCCCGGCCTGTACGTCGGATTCAGCCGCCAGCGCGGCCTGGCACCCGACGGACGCAGCAAGTCCTTCTCGTCCGCGGCGGACGGAGCCGGCTTCGGGGAGGGCCTGGGCCTGCTCCTGCTGGAACGGCTCTCGGACGCCCGGCGCGCGGGGCACCCCGTCCTGGCCGTCATCCGCGGCTCGGCCGTCAACCAGGACGGCGCCAGCAACGGGCTGACCGCCCCGAACGGGCCCGCGCAGCAGCGCGTCATCAACGGGGCGCTCGCCCGTGCCGGACTCGACCCGTCCGAGGTCGACATGGTGGAGGCGCACGGCACCGGCACCGTACTCGGCGACCCGATCGAGGCGCAGGCGCTCATGGCCACGTACGGGCAGGACCGGCCTGCCGGGCGGCCGTTGCGGCTGGGCTCGCTGAAGTCCAACCTGTCCCACACCCAGGCCGCCGCGGGCGTCGGCGGGGTGATCAAGTCGGTGCTCGCGATACGGCACGGCGTGATGCCGCGCACCCTGCACGTCGACCGTCCCTCGGCCCAGATCGACTGGACCGAGGGAGCCGTCTCCCTGCTCACCGAGGCCGCCCCCTGGCCGGAGACGGGACGTCCGCGCCGGGCCGGGGTGTCCTCCTTCGGCGCCAGCGGCACCAACGCCCACGTCATCCTCGAACAGGCCCCGGCCGACCCGGCGGCTTCCGACGGGCCCGCCACGCCGGAAGCGGTGCCCGCCGCAGTCCCCTGGATCCTGTCGGCGCGTACTCCGGATGCGCTGCGCGCCCAGGCGACGGCGCTGTACGAGCGGGTGGTGGCGGAACCGGGCCTGAGCGTGACGGACGTCGGCCATTCGCTGGCGGCGGGGCGTTCGCGGTTCGCGGAGCGCGCGGTGGTGGTGGGGGCGGACCGGGGCGAACTGCTGGCCGGTGTCGCCGCCCTGTCGCGGGGCGTGCGTGCGGCGGGCGTGGCGGTCGGCAGCGGGCTGCCCCCGGGCCGTTCGGTGCTGGTGTTCCCGGGTCAGGGTTCGCAGTGGGTGGGGATGGCCGTGGAGTTGTTGGCCGATTCGGCGGTGTTCGCGGGGCGGATGGCGGAGTGTGAGCGTGCGCTGGCGCCTTATGTGGATTGGTCGTTGGCGGAGGCGCTGGGTTCGGAGGCGTTGCTGGCGCGGGTTGATGTGGTGCAGCCGGTGTTGTGGGCGGTGATGGTGTCGTTGGCGGAGGTGTGGCGTTCGTTCGGTGTGGTTCCGGACGCGGTGGTGGGCCATTCCCAGGGGGAGATCGCGGCGGCGGTGGTGGCGGGTGGTCTGAGTCTGGAGGACGGGGCGCGGGTGGTGGCGCTGCGTTCCCGCGCGGTGGGTGCGTTGGCGGGCCGTGGCGGGATGGCGTCGGTGCCCCTGCCGGCGGACGTGGCACGGGAGCGCATCGCCCCGTGGGCGGGCCGGCTCTCGGTGGCGGCGGTGAACGGCCCGTCGTCGGTGGCGGTGTCGGGCGACGCCGACGCGGTCACCGCCCTGGTGGAGGAACTCCTGGAGGAAGGGGTGTGGGCGACCCGCATCGAAACCGACTTCGCGTCGCACTCCTCGCACGTGGAGGAGATCCGCGAGCGCCTGCTCTCCGACCTGGACGGGATCACCCCCCTCGCGGGTGCGGTGCCGTACTACTCCAGCGTGACCGGCGGCCTGCTGGACACGAAGTCCCTGGGCGCCGAGTACTGGTACCGCAACATCCGGCAGACCGTCGAGTTCGAGCGGGCGACCCGCTCGCTCCTCGCGGCCGGGCACCGCGTCTTCATCGAGTCCAGCCCCCAGCCCGCCCTGATGTACGCGATCGAGGACACGGCCGCCGACGCGGGCGCCCCGGAGACGCTGGTGCTCGACACCCTGCGGCGCGGGGCCGGAGGGCTCCGCCGACTCCAGCTCGCGCTCGCCGAGGCACACGTCCGGGGCCTGCGCGTCGACTGGGAGCGCCTGTTCGCGGGAACCGGTGCCCAGCGGGTGGACCTGCCCACCTACGCCTTCCAACGACGCCGCTACTGGCTGGACGCCCTGCCGGCCGACCGGGACCAGGCGGCCGCCGGCCAGTCCGCCGCGGACCACCCGCTGCTCGGCGCCGCGGTCGACCTGCCCGACGACGCGGGCACCCTCTTCACCGGCCGGCTCTCCTCGGCCACCCACCCCTGGCTCGCCGACCACGCCGTGGCCGGAGCCGTGATCCTGCCCGGCGCGGCCCTCGTGGAGCTGGCCGCGCACGTGGGCCGCCGCCTCGGCTGCGCCCTCGTGGAGGAGCTGACGCTCGCCGCCCCGCTGCTGCTGCCCGACGATCAGGCCGTGCAACTGCGCGTACGGGTGGGCGCCGAAGACGGCACGGGACGGCGCCCGGTGGAGTTCCACTCCCGGCCCGAGGCCGCCCCCGGCTCGGCCGACCGGCCCTGGACCCGGCACGCGACCGGCGCGGTCGGCCCCCGGGACCCCTCGGCCGACCGGGACGACACGACCGAACCGGCCGGCACCTGGCCCCCGCCCGACGCGGTCCCCCTCGACGTGGACGAACTGTACGGGCTGCTCGAAACCCGGGGCGTCGCCTACGGTCCGGCGTTCCGGGGCCTGCGCGCCGCCTGGCGCACCGCGGACGCGATCCACGCCGAAGTGGCCCTGCCCGACGGCCTCGCCGCCGGCGGAGCGGGCGGCTTCGGCGTGCACCCGGCCCTCCTGGACGCCGCCCTGCAGACGACCGGTCTGCGCGAAGGCGCCGCGACCGCGCAGCCCGCCGACGGCGTCCCCCTGCCGTTCTCCTGGCAGCGCGTCGCGATCGAAGCCTCCGACGCGCCGGTCCTGCGCGTCCGGCTGCGCCCCGACGGCCCGGACGCCGTCACCGCGCGGATCACCGATCCCTCGGGGCACACCGTGGCGACGGTCGGCTCACTCACCCTGCGCACGGCGTCCACCGCCGCACTGCGGGCGTCCTCCGGCTCCGTCTTCCACGTGGGGTGGACGCCGGTCACCGCCGGGGCCGGTCCGCGCCCGGTCACCCGCTGGGGCCTCCTCGGCCCGCGGGACGAGCGGCTGCTGCCGGCCGCCTTCCCCACCGAGCCCCCGTCCGCGACACCCGACGCGGTGCTGCTGACCTGCCCCCCGTCCGCCGACACCGTGACCACGGACGCCCCCGCCCGGGACGCGGACCTCGCGGCGGTGCACGCGGTCGCGTCCGGGGTCCTGGACCGCGTCCAGGCCCACCTGGCCGACGACACCACCGCCCGGACACCGCTGGTGGTGCTCACCCGGGGTGCGACCGGCCCGTTCGGCGCGCAGCCGCAGGCGCAGCCGGCGGACCTCGGCGCGGCGGCCGTGTGGGGCATGCTCAGGGCCGCTCAGCTCGAACACCCCGACCGGTTCGTGCTGCTGGACGTCGAAGGGCCGGAGCCGGACGGTCTCGGCGACGCGCTCGCCGACCTGCTCGCCACGGGCGAACCACAGGCGGCCCTGCGCGGCGGCGTCCTGTACGCGCCCCGACTGGTACGGCCTCCGGCCG
>NZ_BAAAKJ010000096.1:42503-44487 GCF_039527695.1 Kitasatospora putterlickiae | reverse complement strand
ACCGCCACCGCCACCGCCACCGCCACCGCCACCACCACCGCGACCGCCTCCCGGCCGGTCGGCGCGTTCGGGCCGGCCGAGGGGACGGTCCTGCTGAGCGGCGGCGGCGCGCTCGCGGCCGTGCTGGCGCGCCATCTGGTCGCCGCGCACGGGGTGCGCCACCTCCTCGTGCTGAGCCGCCGCGGCGCCGACGCCCCCGGCATGCCGGAGCTGACGGCGGAGCTGGCCGAAGCCGGCGCCGAACTGACCGCCCTCAGCTGTGACGTGTCCGACCGTCAGGCCCTGGCCGCCACCCTGGCGGGCATCCCCGAGCGCCATCCGCTGTGTGCCGTGGTCCACACCGCCGGAGTGCTCGACGACGGTCTGCTGGACGGGCTGACGGGGGAGCGGATGACCGCCGTCCTGCGGCCCAAGGCCGACGCCGCCCACCACCTCGACCGGCTGACGCGCGGAGCGGACCTCGCCGCGTTCGTCGTCTTCTCCTCCGCCGCGGGCGTGCTGGGCAGCCCCGGCCAGGCGTCCTACTCGGCCGCCAACGCCGCGCTCGACGCCCTCGCCGCGGAACGCCGACGGCTCGGGCTCCCCGGCCTGTCCCTCGCCTGGGGCCCCTGGGAGCGGGTGAGCGGGATGACGGCGGAGCTCGGCGGCCCCGAACGCCGGCGCATCGACCGGCGCGGCGCCCGCGGCCTTTCCGACGAGGAGGCCATGGCCCTGCTGGACAGCGTGTGCGCCGCGGACGCCGCCCCGCCGGGAGAGGGGAGCCCCGTCGTCCTGGCCCACCTCGACCTCACCGTGCGCGGCGACGGCCCGGTGCACCCGATGCTGCGCTCCCTGGTCCGGCGCGGCCCGGCCGCGACGACCGGAGCGAAGGGGACGCCGACCGCCGTCGCGGCGCTGCGGCAACGGCTCGACGCCGCCGCCGACGTCCAGGAACGCGAGCTGGTCCTGCTGGAGATCGTCCTCGCCCAGGCCGCCGACGTCCTCGGCCACACCGACTCCGGGGCGCTGTCCGCGACGGTGCCCTTCCTCTCCGTCGGATTCGACTCGTTGACCGCGGTCGAGCTCCGCAACCGGCTGGCCGCCGGCACCGGACTGCGGCTACGGCCCTCCGCCGTCTTCGACAGCGGCACCCCCGCCGCGCTCGCGGCGCGCCTCGCCGCCGAGGCCCGGAGCGAAGACACCCCCCGGCCCGGAACGGCACCCGCGGCCGGAACCGCCGCGACCGAAACCGCCGCAACCGGAACCGACACCGCCGACACCGACACCGACCCGGTGAGCGTGCTGTTCCGCCGGGCCTGCGCACTCGGCCTGATCGACGAGGGCATCGCCCTGCTCAAGAACGCCTCCGCCCTGCGCCCGGCCTTCCACAGCGGCAGCGACCTCGCGGCCGCCGGCACCGGCCCGCGGCTGCTGCGCCTGAACGAGCGCGCCGACGCCCCCGTACTCGTCTGCTTCGGCTCGATCGTCGCCCTCGGCGGCGCCCACCAGTACGCCCGCTTCGCCGCCCGCTTCCGGGACCGCTACGCCGTCGCCGCCCTCGACGCCCCCGGATTCGTCCCCGAGGAGGAACTGCCCGCCGACATGGCGGCCCTGCTGGACTTCCAGGCGACGACACTGCTCCGGGAACTGCCCGGACGGACGCTCGTGCTGGCCGGCTCCTCCTCCGGCGGTACGCTCGCCCACGGCGTGGCCGCCGCGCTGGAACGGCGCGGCGAGGGCCCGGCGGCCGTGGTGCTGCTGGACACCTACCTCTCCGACAACCAGGGCATCACCCAGTTCAACGACGTCCTGCTGGGCGGCATGTTCGCCCGCGAGGACCGGGCGGCCCCGATGGACGGGACCCGGCTGACCGCCATGGGCGGCTACTTCCGTCTGCTCGACGACTGGAAGCCCCCGGCGGTCCGTGCCCCGCTGCTGCTGGTCCGCGCCTCCACCCCGCTCGGCCGCCCGTCCGCCGAAGCCGGCGACTGGCGCTCGACCTGGG
>NZ_BAAAKJ010000096.1:40842-42496 GCF_039527695.1 Kitasatospora putterlickiae | reverse complement strand
GGCCCCGACGCCGTCGCCGACGTTCCCGGAGACCACTTCTCGATCATGGAACAGCATGTCGCGACCACCGGCGACGCCGTCGCCGCCTGGCTCGGCACCACCCTCGGCACCCCCGATGCCCTGTGAAGACGAAGGAGAACCCGTTGACCACAGCCCCGTACGACGATTTCCCCCCGCGACATGCCCTCACCGTGCTGGGAGCCGGGGTGATGGGCGTCGGAATCACCGTCCTCGCCCTCGGACACGGCCTGCCGGTCCACCTGGTCGACATCGACCGGGAACGGCTCGACCGAGCCGCGGACCTGATCGACGGCGAACTCCGGCTGGCCGAACTGATGGGCGCCCTGCCCGCCGGGACGCCCCTCGGCACCCTGGCCACCGGCACCTCGCTCAAGGCCGCCGCCGGAGCCACCGCCGTCGTCGAGGCGGTCACCGAGAACGCCACGATCAAGGCCGCTGTCCTGTCCGAGGTCTCCGGACTGGTCCGGCCCGGAACCCTGCTGATCACCAACACCTCCTCCATCCCCGTCGACGAACTGGCCGGGGCCCTGGAACGGCCGGAGGAACTGGTCGGCACCCACTTCATGAACCCGCCCTACCTGATCGGAACCGCCGAGGTGGTCCGCGGCGCCAGGACCGGGGACCCCGCGATGGCGGCCGTGGCGGCCCTGCTCACGGCACTGCGGCGGCGGGCGGTGGTGGTCCGGGACGCACCCGGCTTCGTGACCAGCCGCATCCTGCACCCGATGATCAACGACGCGGCCCGGGTGGTGGACGAGGGAACGGCGAGCGCCGAGGACGTCGACGCCCTGATGCAGGGCTGTCTGGGACACCCCACCGGCCCGCTGCGCACCGCGGACCTGATCGGCATCGACAACCTCGTCGACTCCCTCACCGTGCTCCACGAACGCACCGGCGACGACGGCTGCCGCCCCGCGGAACTGCTGCTCCGGCTGGTCCGCGAGGGCCGGCTGGGCCGCAAGTCCGGGCGCGGCTTCTACGACTACACCTGATCACCCCGACGAGGAGACGGCCATGACCGCAGCGAACACGCCCAACACCAACGACCTGGAGAAGGAACTGCTGGGATTCCTGGAAGGACGCACCGGAACCGCCTGGGACGCCGACACCGACCTGTTCGGCGCCGGCGGCCTGTCGTCCCTCTTCGCCATGCAGGTGGTGGTGCACCTGGAGAAGACCTACGCCATCGCCGTCCGCGGCGCGGACCTGCGGCTGGACAACTTCCGCACCGTGCGGCGGATGGCGGAGCTGGTGGAGCGGCTCCGGGTGCCCGCCGCCGGGGGCCAGCATGGGTGATGACCTGAGCAGCGCGATGACCTCCGTCACCCTGCGCGTCGGCGACCTGGCGGGGGAGTGGGACCGGACCGGCCTCATCCCGCCGGCCCTGCTCCGCGAACTGGGCGCCGAGGGCCGACTGTGCGCCGAAGTCCCGGAGCAGTACGGCGGCTGGGGGCTCAGCAGCACGGACAGCGGCGCGTACACCGCCCATGTGGGAGGCCTGTGCAGCTCGCTGCGCAGCGTGATGACCTCCCAGGGCATGGCGGCATGGACCATCCAGCGCCTGGGCACCGCCGAGCAGTCGGCCGCCCACCTCCCCCGGCTGACCGGCGGCGGACTGGCGGCGGTCGGCTTC
>NZ_BAAAKJ010000096.1:38813-40801 GCF_039527695.1 Kitasatospora putterlickiae | reverse complement strand
GTCGGCTTCAGCGAGCCCGGCGCCGGCAGCGACCTCTCGGCGATGACGACGACCGTCCGCCGCGACGGTGACGCGGTCGTCGTCGACGGACACAAGAAGTGGGTGACCGCCGCCCACTACGCCGACCTGCTGGTCATCGTCGGCCGCTACGAGGACGGCGCGGTGGCCGTCGTGGTGCCCGCCGACACGCCCGGCGTCCGGATCGAGCGGATCGCCGACCCGCTCGGCTGCCGCGCGGCCGGACACGCCGACGTCCACCTCGACGGGGTGCGGCTGCCGGCCGACAGCGTTCTGGGCGGTCACGGACTGCCACCCGCCCTGCTGGTGACGACCGCGCTGGCCTACGGGCGGATGTCCGTCGCCTGGGGGTGCGTGGGCATCCTGCGGGCCTGTCTGGCGGCGGCCACCGCGCACGCCGCCGGACGGGAGCAGTTCGGCAGACCGCTCGCGGAGCACCAGCTCGTCGCCGGACACCTCGCCGACCTGTACACGGCCGAGCAGGTGGCCGCGCGGGTCTGCGAGCACGCCAGCCGCTGCTGGGACGAAGGGTCGCCGGACCAGGTGGTGGCGACCGTACTGGCCAAGCACGTCGCCGCGACCCAGGCCGCCAAGGGCGCGGCGACGGCCGTCCAGGTACTGGCCTCGGCCGGGTCCCGGGACGGGCACGCGGTGGCCCGGGCGTACCGGGACGCCAAGCTGATGGAGATCATCGAGGGCAGCAACGAGCTGTGCCGGCTGATGCTGGCACAGCACGCGCTCTCCGCTACGGGGGCACCGTGAGCGGGCCTGCAGCCGACGAGACGAGGAAGGACGACATGGCTGAGACCGTCAAGTGCCTGGTCTGGGACCTGGACGAGACCCTCTGGCAGGGCACCCTGCTGGAGGACGGCGAGGTGCACCTGCCGGACGAGGTGCGCAAGGTGGTGATCGAGCTCGACTCCCGAGGCATCCTCCAGTCCGTCGCCAGCCGCAACGACCACGAGCACGCCTGGGCCCGGTTGGAGGCGTTCGGCGTGGCCGAGTACTTCGTCCTGCCGGAGATCGGGTGGGGCGCCAAGTCCGAGTCGGTGCGCCGGATCGCCGACCGGCTGAACTTCGCGCTCACGGCCATCGCCTTCGTCGACGACCGGCCCGCCGAACGCGCCGAAGTGGCCTTCCACCTGCCCGACGTACGGTGCTACCCGGCCGAGCAGGTCCTCGACCTCCCCGAACTCGCCGAGTTCACCCCCGCGACCAGCACCGTCGACTCCCGGCGGCGGCGCCAGATGTACCAGGCGGGCTTCCGCCGCGAGGCCGAGCGGGCGGCCGCCCCCGGCCCCGACGAGGAGTTCCTGCGCTCCCTGGACCTGCGGATGCGCATCGGCCGGGCCACCGGCGAGGAGCTGTCCCGGGTCGAGGAACTCACCCTGCGCACCAGCCAGATGAACGCGACCGGGGTCCACTACCCGGACGCGGTGCTGCGGGGCCTGATCACCGACCCCCGGCACGAGGTCCTGGTGGTCACCCTCACCGACCGGTTCGGCCCGCACGGCGCGGTCGGCGTCCTGCTGCTCGAACGGCACCCGGGCCTGTGGCACCTCAAGCTGCTCGCCACCTCCTGCCGGGTCGTCGCCTACGGCGCCGGCGCGACCCTGCTGAACTGGCTGGCCGACGCCGCCGCCCGGTCCGGAGTCCACCTGGTCGCGGACTTCCGGGCGACCGAACGCAACCGGATGATGGAGATCGCCTACCGGTTCGCGGGCTTCGAGGGCCTGGACGAAGCCCCGTGCCCGTGCGCCGCCGTCCTCGCACCGGTCGCGGAGGACCCCGGACTCCAGCGCCTGCACCTGGTTCCCGGCCCGCGCGTGGTGTCCACCGTCATGAGCGTGGACGCACCCGACCTGAACGTGCCGGAAGGGGGCCCGGGAACGTCGTGACCGCCGCGGGGCCCGGCGCGCCGGGCCCCGGCCCGCGCTCCTCAGCGCTCGCGGTTCGGCACCGACCCTGGC
>NZ_BAAAKJ010000096.1:28771-38767 GCF_039527695.1 Kitasatospora putterlickiae | reverse complement strand
CGCCGGAACCGCGTCGAACCGCGGTTCCGGCGCCTGCGTCCGTGCCCGCGTCCGGCCGTTGAGCGTTCCGCTTCTCATCGGGGACGCCGGGTCCTGTGGTGGGATCAGGCCGTGCGCTTCAGGTAGGTCTCGATCTCGTCGGCGGCGCGGGTGGCACCGCCCGCTTCCCGGGCGAGCCGCTGCGCCTCGGTGCCCCGCTCCCGCACGGCCGCGTCGGCGGCCACCTCGGTGATCGCGGCCCGCAGCAGGCTCACGTCGGTCTCCGCCGGCAGCAGTTCCCGGCCGAGGCCCAGCTCGGCCACCCGCGCGGTGTTGGCCGCGACGTCCGGCCAGGACGGCACTCCGAGTATCGGGCAGCCGGCGTCCAGGGACTCCAGCACGCCGCCCATGCCGCCGTGGGTGATCACCAGCCGGGCGTGCCGGAGCACCGCCAGGTGCGAGACCCAGCGGTGGACCTCGACGTTGTCCGGCAGCGGACCGAGGTCGGCCGGGTCCATCCCCCTGCCGACCGAGATGACGGCGTGCCAGGGCAGTTCGGCGAAGGCGTCCACGCACAGCCGGAAGAACTCCGGATGCTTGTTGTGCACGGTCCCCATCGAGACCAGCGCCACCGGCAGCCCGCTCGCCGGGGGCTGCCACTCACCCAGGAAGGCGCGGTCCGCGAGGCACGGCCCGACGAAGGCGAAGCGCTCGTCGAAGCTCTCGCCGTGCGGCTGGAAGAACCGCGGCACGTGGACGAGGTTGAGGTCCTCGGTGCGCGTCATGAACTCGTGCGCCGGCTCGTCGATGCCGTTCGATGCCAGCAACTCGGCCATCCGGACGCCGAATTCGACCAGCACCTCCTCGGTGAGCGGGACCGCGCCGTCCGCCTCCATCATCTGCTGCACGAAGGAGTAGGTGTCGTTGGAGGCGAAGAACGGCGTCGACTGGACGGCCGGGAGCCCCCAGGTGTGGGCCAGTATCCGGCCGGCCTGGAAGGCCACGGCGTCGTAGACCACCGCGTCGGGCCTGGCGTCGCCGAACCACTCCCGGACCGCGCGCAGGATGGCGATGTTCTCGTCCAGGAAGATCAGCGGGGTGCGCCCGTTCTCGGGACCGCCCACGCTGTCCAGCGGCTGGGTGGAGTCGTAGCGCAGGTGTTCGGCGCCGACCTCGGCCAGGGCCTGGGCGAAGTCGTCGACGGCCGCGTAGGTGACCCGGTGCCCGCGGCGTACCAGTTCACCGACCACCGCCAGGGTGGGGAAGACATGGCCGTGGGCCGGGATGTTGACCATCAGGATGTGGCTCACTGCTACTCCGTCGGTATCGGTAAGAGGGAAGCAAGAAGCGCGATTCGGGGAGGGAGAAGGGGCGCGGCAGGCCGCGCGGCTCAGCTGGGGTCCTGGTCCGGGCCGGCCTCGGGCTGCGGCTCGGGCTGCGGCTGGACGGCCCACTGGGCGCCCGCGATCTCCTCGGCGCTCAGCTGCCGGCGCGGGATCCAGGCGGGGACGGTGCCCTCCTCGTTGCGGCCTTTGTCGAGGATCGCCAGGTTGTGGTAGAAGTGCGCGCCGGCCAGCGTCCGCTCGGTCCCGCTCGGGCGGTGCGCGGTCGGCGGCTCGTGCTCCTCGTGGTTGAGGCCGTCGAGCAGCTGCTTGAGGAAGCCCATGCTGGTGGTCGGGTCGCTGAGCCGCTCCGAACTGCCGCCGTAGCCCGGCCAGTAGGACGTCTGCAGGTCTTCGATCACATAGAGCCCGCCCGGGACCACGTGCGGGAAGAGCGCGCCGAAGGCGGCGATGACGTCCGGGCAGTAGTGGCTGCCGTCGTCGATGACGATGTCGATCGGCCCGATCCGCTCGGCCAGCGCGGTGAGGAAGGCCGGGTCCGCCTGGTCGCCCCGGACGGTGTGGATCCGCTGCTCGCGCAGCGCCGTCTTGTCGTAGACGTCGACCCCGTAGACGAGGCCCCGCCGGAAGAAGCGCTTCCACATCCGCAGCGAGCCACCGCCCGCCGCCGGGTCGGCGTAGCCGCCGATCCCCAGCTCCAGGATGGTGAGCGGCCGGTCCCGCAGTGGGGCGAAGTGCCGGGCGTAGTGCTCGGTGTAGTAGTGCAGCCCCCACTTGTCCGAGCCGTGGCGCAGCGACAACTCGGCCAGGTCGAGCGGCTGTTCCGCCAGGCCGCGGAGCAGCTGCTGGACGACCGGGAAGGCCGCCAGCGCGGGCATCAGCCGGGCCGGGTCCTCGATGCCGTGCCAGGTGATCCTGGGCGTGCGGTGGCCCGCGGTGTGCCGGGCGCCGAAGACGGCGCGGGCCAGGTCGAGCAGGTCCAGCTCGACGGTGGCGCCGGGTTCGTCGGCCGGCCCGGTGCGGTGCTCGGCCTTGGGGCCGGTCAGCAGGTGGTGCCGGAGCACCTGGCCGTCGAAGGCGAGCTCGAACTGCACCACCACCGCCGCGGCGGCGAGTTGCTCGCTCAGGTCGGCCCGGGTGACCAGTTCGTCCACCAGGTCGGCGACCGTCTGCTCGGCGCCGGCCGACCTGATCACCGCCGCGAGCTGCTCCTCGGGCCCGTCCGCCGCCAGGATCAGGGCGCGGATCCGGCGCAGGTCGGTCTCGTGCGGGTCCGAGTCGTGGTCCGACGGGCTGTTCACGTGCCGGCCGTTCTCGTGCTGTCCGGTGAGGGCGGTCATGCGTGAGCCTTTCCACGAGGGAGTCGAGAGGACGGGGAACGGATCGGGGCTTCTTCCAGGCCGGGGTGACGCCGTCGGTCGTCGCCGGGGGCGGGATCTCCACCCGACCGGGCGGAGGGCTTGTCCGCCACGATCGAACCGCCGGGCACCGAGTTCACGGTGGGACGCCGCTTTGCCACTCTCAGCTACTGGATCGACCCGTCGTGAATCTAGGTGCGCATCCCTCCCGCCACAAGCACTACCTGGGGCCACGGGGCGCCGAGTGCGGGAAACGAGACAGAATCGGGGCACCGCTGTTCCGCATGTTTGGACCCGTCACCCCGGTGTCGTTCGTGGCAGCGGCGGAGTCGGTGATCGTCGGGCGACCGGGCCCCGGCTCCGGATCCACCGGCCCCCGCGGCCGGCCCCGGACGGGACCGTCCCCCCGGCCGGGTCGGCCCGCGAGGGCGCGAGGGGCGGTTCCACCCCCATGACCAGTGACCGAACCGCCCGGGTCCGGCCCGGCCCCGAGGCCGGAGCGCCGCAGCTCCGGCTCCCGGGTCCGCACTGTGGATCGTGGCCGAGTGCGACGCCGCCGGGAACGAGAAGGGCGCGATCCCGCAGTGCGGGCGGCCTGGAGGTCGATCCTCGGGCGGATGGACACCTTTTCCAAAGGGCTCGGCGCCGCGTCGACGAGGGCCGGTGAACCGGCGGCCTCGGCTGCTAACGGGGGGTAGTCGGTGCGGGGGCCCGGGAGGGGGCGCCGGAGCCCGGGCGTCGCCCCATCGGACAGCGGGTGAACGGACGCTTGCCGCGTCGGGAACGCGGAGGTGATGTAAATCGGTCGATGTGACGAAATATCAACCACCCGACTGGATTTTTCAAGATCCCTGGCAAAGTCCACCAGGATCGTTGACACCGCGTAACGGCCCGAGTAGCGTCACTGATCACCGAGTTGATAATACGTATTATCAGCGAGGGCTTCAGTAGCCTCCGGAGGAGTTCCCCGTGCCAAGGATCACGCAGCGTGACATTGCTCGCCTCGCCGGCGTCAGCCAGGCGGTGGTCTCGCTCGTGCTGAACAACAGGACCGACGCGACGACCCGCATCGCTCCCGAGACCAGACAGCGCGTCCTCGACGTGATCCGGGAGACCGGGTACGCGGCCGACCCCGTGGCCCGCCGCATGGTGCGTCAGCTCAACCAGATCATCGGCGTGTTCACCTACGAATCGGTGTTCCCGAGCACCAGCGCCGACTTCTACTACCCGTTCCTGCGTGGCATCGAGGAGTGCGCCGAGCAGCTCAGGTGCGACCTGCTGCTGTTCACCAGCGCTCCGGTCACCGACGGGCGGCGCAAGGTGTTCCACGAGAACAACCGGCTGCGGATCGCCGATGGCTGCATCCTGCTCGGCCGGGACATACCGCACGACGAGCTGGCCCGGCTGAACCGCGAGAACTACCCGTTCGTGGCGGTCGGCCGACGCGACGACGCGGGCGGCCCGGTGCCCTGCGTGGGGGCGGACTACGCCGCCGCCACCCGGAAGCTGGTCGAGCGGGCCCGGGAGCTCGGGCACCGGGAGTTCGCCTACGTCGGGGCGGGGGAGGGAGCGGAGTCCGCCGACGACCGGATGAGCGGATTCCGCGCCGGCACCCGAGGGGGCGGCCGGCACGAGCGGACGGCCGGCCGATCCGCGGGGGAGACCCTGGACGCGCTGCTCGCCGCCGGGGTGACCACCGCCGTGGTCGAGGGCTACGCCGACGGGGTCGCGCTGATCCGGGCGGCCCGGGAACGAGGCGTCGACGTGCCCGGTGACCTGTCGGTCGTGGTGACCGGCGTACCGGCCGAGTCGGCGGACGCCGACATCGCGAGCACCGGCTTCCGCATTCCGCGCCGGGAGATGGGCTGGCAGTCGGTGGAACTCCTCGCCGCCTTACTGGAGGACCGGTCGACCACCACGCTCAAGCGGCTTCTGCCGTGCCACTTCGTCGAGGGGCAGACCCTCGGCGAACCGAGAAGGGACCGTTCTTGACCGAGATACGCAGCGACGTGCTGGTGGTCGGCGGAGGGCTGGGCGGCGTCGCCGCGGCGCTCGCCGCCGCCCGCGCCGGCCGGACCGTGGTGCTGACCGAGGAGTTCGACTGGATCGGCGGGCAGCTCACCAGCCAGGCGGTGCCGCCGGACGAGCATTCCTGGGTGGAGCAGTTCGGCGTCACGGCCGGCTACCGGGCCCTGCGCGACGGCGTTCGCGACTACTACCGCCGGCACTACCCGCTCACCGAACGGGCCAGGGCCCGCCTCGAACTGAACCCCGGCGGGGGCTGGGTGAGCAAGCTCTGCCACGAACCGCGGGTCGCGGTGGCGGTCATCGAGGCGATGCTCGCGCCCTACCGCGCCAGCGGGCGGCTCACCGTCCTCCAGCCGTACCGGCCGACCGCCGCCGACACCGACGGCGATCGGGTGACCGCGGTGACCCTGACCCACCGCGACACCGGCGGGAAGATCCACGCCACCGCCTCCTACGTGCTGGACGCCACCGAGACCGGCGACCTGCTGCCGCTCACCGGCACCGAGTACGTCACCGGCTTCGAGTCCGCCGCCGACACCGGCGAGCCGAGTGCCCCGCAGGTCGCCCAGCCGCTGAACATGCAGGCCGTATCGGTCTGCTTCGCCATGGACCACGTCGACGGCGACCACACCATCGACAAACCCGCGGACTACGACTTCTGGCGGTCCTACCAGCCCGAGGTGTGGGGCGGACCGCTGTTGTCCTGGCAGTACCCGCACCCCAGGACGCTGGAGCGCGTCGGGCACGACTTCAGCCCCAACCCCAGTGACGACCCGCTGGCGGTCAACGCCGACCAGCGCGTCAATCCCGGCAACGCCAACCTGTGGACGTTCCGCCGGATCGCCGCCCGAGGCACCTTCACCGACGGCGCCTACCCCAGCGACATCACCCTGGTCAACTGGCCGATGATCGACTACCTCGAAGGCCCGGTCCTCGACGTCCCCGACGCCGCCGACCACCTGCGCCGGGCCAGGGAACTGAGCTTCGCCTTCCTGTACTGGATGCAGACCGAGGCGCCCCGTCCGGACGGCGGCACCGGATTCCCGGGGCTGCGGCTGCGCGGCGACATCACCGGCGGCGCCGACGGCCTCGCCCAGGCCCCGTACATCCGCGAGGCGCGCCGGATCAAGGCCGACTACACCGTCGTCGAGCAGGACCTCTCGCTCGCCGTCCGCGGGGAGCGGGGCGCCGTGCGGTACCCGGACTCCGTCGGCCTGGGCATGTACCGGATCGACCTGCACCCCTCGACGGGCGGCGACAGCTACATCGACGTCGGCTGCAGCCCGTTCGAGATCCCGCTGGGCGCGCTTCTTCCGCAGAGGGTCGAGAACCTGCTGCCCGCCGGCAAGAACATCGGCACCACCCACATCACCAACGGCGCCTACCGGGTCCACCCGGTCGAGTGGAACATCGGGGAGGCCGCCGGCACGCTCGCCGCCTTCTGCCTCACGCACGGCACCCGCCCCCGCGCGGTCCGGGAGAACCCCGAGCTGCTCTCGGCCTTCCAGGACCGGCTCACCGCGGCCGGCGTCGAACTGCGCTGGCCCGACATCACGGGCTACTAGGCCTCCACGCACCACCGAGGGAGAACACCATGTCGATACGTAGAGGGCTGGCCACGGCCGCCGCCGCGATGTCCGCCACGCTGGTCCTGGCCGCGTGCGGTGGAGAGGGCTCGGAGGGCGACAAGGGTCCGGTGAGCCTGCGGATGACGGTCTGGACGTCCAACAAGCCGCACCTGAAGCTCTTCAACGAGATCGCCGCCGAGTACCTGGCGGCCCACCCCGAGGTCAAGGAGATCACGTTCGACCCGCTGCCGTTCGACAGCTACAGCACGGCGCTCACCACCCAGATGACCGGCGGCAACGCCCCCGACCTGGCGTGGGTCTTCGAGACGGACGCGGTCGACTTCGTCAGCTCCGGGGCCCTGGTGCCGCTCGACGACACCCTGAAGCAGACCAGCGGCTACCAGTACGAGGACTTGATCCCGAGCACCACCAAGCTCTGGACGCGCGACGACAAGCTGTACGCGTATCCCTTCTCCACCTCACCGTTCGGTGTCTTCGTCAACCGCGACCTGCTGAAGCAGGCCGGCCGGCAGACCCCGGACGAGCTCATCAAGGCGGGCACGTGGGACTGGTCGACCGTGCTCGCCGAGGGCGCCGAGGTGCACCGCTCCACAGGCAAGGCCGGCATCGTGATCCGTGACTTCGAGTACAAGGAGTGGAGCAACGCGGCCACCTTCTGGGGCGGCTGGAAGGCCGAGCCCTGGAGCGCCGACGGCAAGACCTGCACCTTCAACAGCACGCCGATGGTCGACGCGATGACCACCCTGCACAAGGGGATCTTCGAGGACAAGGCGATGCCGGGCCCCGGCGAGACCGCCGACTTCTTCACCGGCGACGCGGCGATGACCATCAGCCAGATCAGCCGGGCGGCGCTGCTGGACGGCGCCAAGTTCGAGTGGGACCTGGTGCCGCTGCCGGCCGGACCGGCCGGCGACTACTCGGTGATCGGCCAGGCCGGCGTCGGCGTGGTCAAGCGGGGCGGCCACACCAAGGAGGCCAAGGACTTCCTCGCCTACTTCACCAACCCGGAGAACTCCGCCAAGCTCGCCGCCTACTTCCCGCCGCCCCGGGAGTCCCAGCTCACCGCGGAGAACCTGGCCAAGACCAACCCGCTGCTGAAGAACGAGCAGCTCGACAGCGTGGTCGTCAACGGCGTCAAGAAGGGTGTCGTCAAGCCGGGCCACGCCGGCCAGGCCGAACTCGCCCAGCGGGTCCGCGCCGGACTGGACCCGCTGTGGACGCCGAACGCCAACGTCAAGGGCGTTCTCGACGACCTGTGCAAGAACATCTCCCCGCTGCTGGAGAAGTGACCATGTCCGTCTCCCCGGGATCAGCGGTGGCGGACCCGCCCTCGGGCGGGTCCGTCCCCGCGGGGCAGCCGCCGCGACGTCCGTTCTGGACCCGGCGCCGACGTGACCAGCTCGCCGGTTTCGCGTTCATCACGCCCCAACTCCTCGGCAGCGCCGTCTTCGTGCTGCTGCCCATCGCCCTGGTCTTCCGGTACAGCCTGTACGAGTGGAACGTGCTGGCCGGCGACTTCACCTACACGGGCGGCGACAACTACACCCAGCTGCTGGACGACGCCAACCTGCCCGAGGTGCTGAAGTCCACGGCCCTGTTCTCGGTCGGCCTGGTGGTGCTCAACCTCTCCCTGGCCCTCCTGCTCGCCGTCCTGCTCAACCAGCGGCTGCGCGGAATGACGGTGTTCCGCACGCTGTTCTTCTCGCCCGTCGTGGTGTCGCTGGTCGCCTGGACCATCGTGTGGGGCTTCCTGCTCCAGAACAACGGCGGCATCAACGGCCTGCTGCACACCGTCGGCATCGACGGACCCAACTGGCTGCGCGGCGAGGGCACCGCCATGCTCTCGGTCATCGTCGTGCAGGTGTTCAAGAACGTCGGTCTGAACATGGTGCTGTTCCTGGCCGCGCTCCAGGGTGTGCCCAAGGAGCTGTACGAGGCGGCCCGGGTCGACGGGGCCGGCGCGTGGGTCCGGTTCCGGTCCATCACCCTGCCGCTGATCAGCCCGACGATCCTGCTGACGTCGGTGATCACCATCGTGGGTTCGCTCCAGGTGTTCGCGCAGATCGCGGTGCTCACCCAGGGCGGCCCGAAGCTGTCCACCACCGTGCTCGTCTACTACCTCTACCAGCAGGCTTTCCAGTTCCATCACTTCGGCTACGGCGCGACCCTGTCCATCCTGCTGCTGCTGATCGTGCTGGCGCTCACCGTGCTGCAGTGGCAGATGCGCAAGAGGTGGGTCTTCTATGAATCGTAAAATCCCGCTGCGCACCCGGGTCGCCCTGTACGGCCTGCTCTGCGTGCTCGCGATCCCCTTCGTCTTCCCGACCTGGTGGATGGTGACGTCGTCGTTCAAACCCATCGCCGACATCTTCGCCTATCCGCCGAAGCTCTTCCCGACCAACCCGACGGTCTCGGCCTACAAGGACGTCTTCGACGGGCGCCCGTTCGTCCAGCAGTACGTCAACAGCCTCTACATCGCCGCGCTGGTGACGGCGGGGACGATGATCGTCTCCTCGCTCGCCGGGTACGCCTTCGCCCGCATCAGGTTCCGCGGCCAGAACGCGCTGTTCCTGGTGGTGCTGGTGGGACTGCTCATCCCGAGCGAGGTCACCATCGTCCCGCTCTTCCAGATGTTCAACGACCTCGGCCTGACCAACACCCACTGGCCGCTGATCCTGGTGCCGGTCTTCGGCGCGCCGAGCGTCATGGCCACCTTCATCATGCGGCAGTTCTTCATCAGCCTGCCCAATGAACTGGAGGAGGCCGCCCGGATCGACGGCATCGGCTACTTCGGCACGTTCTGGCGGATCGCCCTGCCGCTCGCCAAGCCGGCGCTCGGCGCCGTCGCGATCTTCACCTTCCTGCAGAGCTGGAACCTCTACCTGGAGCCGGTGGTGTACCTCTCCTCGCCGGAGATGTTCACCCTGCCGCAGGCGCTCACCCAGTACGTGGACTCCTACGGCGGGGCCATGTGGAACGTCCAGCTCGCCGCGGCGTCGCTCACCGCGATCCCGGTGCTGATCGTGTTCGTCATCGCCCAGAAGCAGTTCATCGAGGGCCTCGCCCACACGGGGCTGAAGTGAACGCCACACTCGGCATCGACATCGGCGGCACCAAGACGCTGGCCGCCCTGGTCGGACCCGACGGCGCGGTGCTCGACCAGGCGCGAGCCGACACCCCGGCCGCGCAGGGCCCGGACGCGGTGCTGGAGACCGCCGCCGACCTGGCCCGGCGGCTCGGCGGCGCCGGTCCGGTCGGCGTCGGCGCCGCGGGTCTCATCGACCCGGCCACCGGCGTCGTCCGCTACGCCACCGACTCCCTGCCCGGCTGGGCCGGGACACCGGTGGCCGATGAGCTGGCCCGGCGCATCGGCCGGCCCGTCGTGGTGGACAACGACGTCAACGCCGCCGCCCTCGGCGAGAGCTGGGCCGGGGCCGCCCGCGGTCACGCCCATGTGCTGCTGGTCGCGGTCGGCACCGGCCTCGGCGGCGGCCTGGTCCGCGGCGGCGCGGTCGACCACGGGGCGCGAGGCGGCGCCGGAGAGACGGCTCATCTTCCGGCTCCGGACGCCGACAGGCTGACCTGCGGCTGCGGGCGCACCGGACACCTGGAGGGCGTGGCCTCCGGCACCGGTCTCGCCCGCGCCTATCGGCTGCGCACAGGGGCGGACGTCACCGGCCGCGAGGCCGCCGCCCGCGC
>NZ_BAAAKJ010000096.1:28294-28755 GCF_039527695.1 Kitasatospora putterlickiae | reverse complement strand
CGGCGACGCGGCCGCCGTGGAGGTCCTCACCATCGCCGGCCACGCGCTCGGCCGGGCCCTCGCGGGGCTGGTGGCGCTGCTCGATCCGCAGACGGTGGTGGTGGCCGGAGGCGCCGGCCGAGCGCTGCTGCCGTACGCCCGGAGCGCGTATGCCGCCGAGCGGCTGCCGGTCCACGCCGACGTGACGTTGGTCCCGGCCGCGCTCGGTGACGCGGCGGTCGCCGTGGGCGCGGCCCGGGCGGCGATGACCCGGCGGGCCGTGTGCCTGCCGTCCGGTCCGAGGTCCGCCGGTCCCGGTCCTGCCGAACCCAGCAGCCGGCCGCGGCCGGTCGCCTTCCCGCACACCACCGAAACGGAGCCCCGATGAACGTTCTCGACACCCTCCGCGGTGGCCTGGTGGTCTCCTGCCAACCGCTGCCGGACGAACCCGCCGACCCGATGCGCGACGCAGCCGTGCAGGC
>NZ_BAAAKJ010000096.1:0-28256 GCF_039527695.1 Kitasatospora putterlickiae | reverse complement strand
GCGGTCCTCGGCGGCGCGGCGGGCATCCGCGCCAACGCCCCCGAGGACATCGCCGCCGTGCGGACGGCGGTGGACGTGCCGGTCATCGGCCTGTGGAAGGACGGCCCCGGGCCGGTCGTGATCACGCCGACCAGCAGGCACGCCCGAGCGGTCGCGCAGGCCGGGGCGCACCTGGTCGCCATCGACGCCACCGACCGTTCCCGGCCCGAACCGTTCGCGGCCGTCGTCGCCGCCGCGCACGCCGCCGGCGCCCTGGTCCTGGCGGACGTGTCCACCGAGGCGGAGGGGAAGGCAGCGGCCGACGCGGGCGCCGACGCCGTCGCCACCACGCTCTCCGGCTACACCTCACGCACCCCGAAGACCCCGGGGCCCGACTTCGGCCTGCTGGAACGCCTGGTCACGCGGCTGTCGGTTCCGGTCATCGCCGAAGGCCGCTACCGCACAGCGGACGACCTGCGACGCGCCTACGCCGCAGGGGCGCACGCCGTGGTGGTGGGCAACGCCATCACCTCACCCCTGTACCTGACCAGGGAACTGGCCCGGTCGGTTCCCGCTCACGCCGACACGAACGGAGTGCACTCCTGATGAGAAGACGCACAGTCCTTACGGCCGGAGCCGCCGTCCTGGCCGCCCCGCTGCTGGGCCTCACCCCGCAGGCAGCCGCCGCGGCCTCACGTCCGAGCCGCCGGATCGCCCTCGTCCCTCTCGACGACCGGCCCGTCAACGTCTACTGCCCGACCATGACCGCCGCCGTCGCCGGCGTCGACCTCGTACTGCCGCCGCGCAGCACCCTCGGCCGCTTCTTCCAGCCCGGGGACGGCGCGGCCGTCGCCCGCTGGCTGGGCTCGGCCGGCGCCGACGAGTACGTGATCTCGGTGAGCATGCTCGCCTACGGCGGCCTGATCGCCTCCCGCACGGGCACGCCCACTCTGGAGTCGGCGCGGGCCAACATCGCGGCGATCCGGGCACTGCGGGCGGCCCGTCCGAGCGCGCAGATCGTGGTCCACGACACCATCCAGCGCCTCGCGCTGACCCCCGGCAACCCCGACCTCGAACAGTACGTGGCCGCGCTGGTCGAGTGGGCCAAGCTGTACGACCAGGTGGAGAACCTCGGCCGGGAAGAGCTGCGGCCCCGGCTCACGGCAGTGCGGGCCACCATCCCGGACGCGGTGGTCGACGACTACCTGAGGGCGCGGGCCCGCAACCACGAGGTCAACCGGCAGATGGTCGAGTGGGTCGCCGACGGCACCATCAGCCATCTGGTGCTCTCCGAGGACGACACCGCCCCGGTGGGCCTGGCCCGGGCCGAACGCGTTGAGCTCGAAAAGCTGGTCGAGCGGTTGGGGGTCGGCCGGCGGGTCGAGGTCTTCCCCGGCGCGGACGAGGTCGACGCGCTGCTGGTCGCCCGGCTGATCGCCGCGGGCACCTCGCCCACCTACCGGGTGGAGTACGCCGGGATCTCCGGCGAGCAGTGGACGGCGGAACTTGAGGGCATCCCGTTCGCGGAGAACATCCGCCGGCACGTGAAGTCCGTCGGCGGCACTGTCGTCGACGGCCGCGCCGACCTGGTGCTCATGGTCAACACCCCTTCGGCGAACAAGGACCAGCGGCCGGCCGACCTCGCCGCGTTCTCCCGTCGGGTCGCCGGGCTGACGGCGGCCGGGGAGTCGGTCGTCGTGGTGGACCCGGTCTTCGTCAACCGCGCCGACCACGACCTGGTGGCCGAGCTGGAACAGCGCGTCGACCTGGCCGCGCTGCTGTCGTACTCCGGCTGGAACACCGGCGGCAACGCCCTCGGTCTGGCCCTGGCCCATGGCACCGCTCGCTGGGCCTTCCTGAAGCGCTCGACCAGCGGAATGGGGGTACCGGCGCTGACCGACCCGGGCCGGGCGCACGCGGAGTACCTGCTCTACCGGTTCGTCAAGGACGACCACTGGAAGAACGTCCTCCAGAAGGCCGCCTACGCGGAGGCCAGGTCCAGGGGGTGGAACCCGTTGAACCTGACGGCCGGGCAGAAGGCCGCCTTCGACAGCTGGGTCCAGGACCGCCTCGCCCCGGTGACCCGCCAGTACTTCACCGACCACTTCGCCGGCCGCCACCTCGTCCTCGGCTACCGCGGCGCGACCACCCGCACCGCCAGGCTGGCCGCCGTCGGTGACATCCACATCGAACTGCCGTGGGACCGCCTTTTCGAGGTGACACTCGAACCCCACCTCACCCTGGCCTGAGCGGAGTGCGAACGACGCGGCACAGCCCCCGCCGCCCCGCACGGTCCTTCGGTACGTGCTGCCGGTGGCCCTGCTGATCCTGCTGTCGGGAGGGGTCGGCGGCGGATCGTGTTCCGGCGTGCGCAGGAGACGAGACCCGGTCCTCACACAGCATCCGGCGCATCACGAGCCGAACGCCGACCAGGCTTCCCGGCACACCGAGCAGCAACGACAGGGGGTGCGGCCGCACGTCGATCCTCGTGATCCGGCCAAGTTCGGACGCGGTGCGAACCGCGGCCGTCCGCACGGCACGCCGCGCCGTCCGGGACGAAGGGCGTCCTCGGAGCGGCGCGGCGGCGTCGGCTCGGTGCGGTCCGGGGTCACTTCATGTCGAGGTCCCGGCGCGCGAAGCCGACCAGGCCCAGGGCGATCAGGGCGGCCGCGACGGCGGTGAGCAGGGCGATCGGCGTCCAGGCCATGCCGACCGCGGGCAGGCGGGGGACGTGGCCGAAGGGCGAGAGGTTGTTCATCGCCTCGGGGAGCTTCAGCAGCGGTCCGAGATGGCCGATCACGAAGGCGTAGGCGGGCACGATCCAGGCCAGCGGGACGGCCCGGGGGAACCAGCCGTACAGGGCCGCGGCGAACCCGACGGTGACCCAGAGCGCGGGCGCGTAGGCGAGGGCCCCGCCGAGCAGCCGCCAGAAGGCGCCCGCGTCACCGGTGGAGGCGGCGCCCGCGGCGCCGAATCCGACGCCGGTCGCGAGCGTCAGGAGGGTGGAGCCCGCCAGGGCGACGGTGAGGTGGGAGCCGAGCCAGCCGGCCCGGGAGAGACCGGTGGCGAGGACCGGTTCGGCCCGGCCGCCGCTCTCCTCGCCCCGGGGGCGCAGGGTCGCCATGACGGCGTGGACGGCGGCGATCACCGCCACGACCATCAGGGTCAGGGCGGCGAGGGAGTCGGCGATGGAGGTGCCGCCCACCCGCTTCAGGGCGTCCTGGATCTGGTCGACGTCCTTGAGCATGTCGTCGGCGTTTCCGAGGATCGAGCCGTACATGGCGCCGAGCAGCAGCACCGCCGCCGCGAACGCGAGGAGCGTTCCGCGGTGCAGCCGAAGGGCGAAGCCGAGCGGCGTGCCCAGGGCCGCGGTGGCGGTCGGGGGGCCGAGACGGGCGGGGCGCAGCCCGGCACCGAGGTCGCGGCGGGTGGAGAGGGCGAACGCGCCGGCGGTGGTGGCGGCGGCGAGCAGCAGGGTGAGGAGCAGCGGCCACCAGCGGTTGTCGACGAAGACGTAGGTCCGCTGGAGCCAGCCGATGGGGGAGACCCAGGAGAGGCCGTTGTCCCCGGCGTCGCCGGCCGCGCGGAGGGCGAACGCGGCGCCGATGACGGCGAGCGCCCCGCCGGAGGCGGCCCGGGTGTGGGCGGTGAGCTGGACGGTGACGGCGGCGGCCGCGGCGCCCAGCAGGCCGCCGGTGGCCACGGACAGCCCGTAGAGGAGGGATCCGCCGGTGGTGATGCTCTCGATGCCCAGGCCGCCGAGTGCGGCGGTGAGCAGCAGGGCGAGGGCGAGGTTGGCGATGGCGGCGAGGCCCAGCGCGGCGGCCAGGTGGGCGTGCCGGCCGATGGCGGCGGAGCGGACGAGTTCGGCGCGGCCGCTCTCCTCCTCGGCCCGGGTGTGCCGGGTGACGAGGAGGATGCTCATCAGGCCCACCAGGACCACGGTGAGGCCGAGGAGGCGGTGGCCGAGCATGGCGCCGTAGGTGTAGTCCGCCAGGTAGCGGACCGGTCCGGTCATCGCCAGGACGGCGGGGCTGTCGGAGGTGCGGGCGACGCCGGCGCGGTCGGCCGCCTCGGGGTAGAGCGTCTTGACGTTGTTCGCGGTCGAGACGGTGACCAGGAAGACGGCGGCGATCCACACGGGCAGCCGGACGCGGTCGCGGCGCAGGCCGAAACGCAGCAGCGTGCCGGTGCCGGCCAGCACGCCGTTCCGGCGGCCTCCGGTGGTGACGCCGGTGGGCCGGGAGGCCCCGGCGGTGGCGGTGGTGGTCATCGCTTGCCGCCCCGCGGACGGGAGAGCCGGCCGGTCCGGGCGGTGGTGTGTCCGGCCGCGGCGAGTTCGTCGCCGTAGTGGCGCAGCATCAGCTCCTCCAGCGTGGGCGGGTGACTGACCAGGCTGCGCAGTCCGGCGTCGGCCAGCCGGTGCAGGACGATGTCGAGCTGGGCGGTGTCGACGGAGAAGTGGACGCGGGTGCCGTCGGCGCGCAGGCCGTGCACGCCGGGCACCGTGTCGAGGCCCGCGACCGCGTGGTGGGTCTCGGCCTCGACGGTGGTGCGGGTGAGGTGGCGCAGTTCGCCGAGGCTGCCGCTCTGGACGACCTTGCCGCGCCGGATGATGCTGACCCGGTCGCCCAGCTTCTCGACCTGGGCGAGGATGTGGCTGGAGAGCAGGATGGTGCGGCCCTCCTGCTTGGCCTGGAGGATGACGTCCTGGAAGACCACCTCCATGAGCGGGTCGAGGCCGGCGGTGGGCTCGTCGAGGAGCAGCAGTTCGGCGTCGGAGGCGAGGGCGGCGACGATGGCCACCTTCTGCCGGTTGCCCTTGGAGTAGGCGCGGCCCTTCTTGGTCGGGTCGAGGTCGAAGCGTTCGAGCAGCTCGTCGCGCCGGGCGGTGTCGAGCCTGCCGCGCAGCCGGGAGAGGAGGTCGATGGCCTCGCCGCCGGTGAGGTTGGGCCACAGCTCGACGTCACCGGGGACGTAGGCGAGCCGGCGGTGCAGTTCGACGGCGTCGCTCCAGGGGTCCTTGCCGAGGAGCCGGGCGCTGCCGCCGTCGGCGCGCAGCAGTCCGAGCAGGACGCGGATCGTGGTGGACTTCCCGGCCCCGTTGGGGCCCAGGAATCCGTGTACCTCACCGGTCTCGACGGTGAGGTCGAGGCCGTCCAGCGCGGTCGTCCGGCCGAAGGACTTGCGCAGGCCGGACAAGGTGATTGCCTTCGTCATGTTCAGGAAAGTACCGTAGTTTCACAAGTTTGTGAATATTGGGAACACGTTAAAGTTGGCTGCGACACGGCAACGGGCCTGGTCGGAGGGCTGACACAGATGGGTAGGACGGGATGGGCGCGCAGGATCCGGTACGGGGGCAGGGGGCTCCGGACGACGGGGCGGTCTCCGGGTTCGTCGAGCGCTTCGCGGCTGAGCTGGCCGCGGCCGGCGTGCCCCGGATGCCCGCGCGGATCTTCGCCTGCCTGATGGCCGAGGACAGCGGAGTGCTCACGTCCGCCGAGCTCTCGGAACGGCTCAAGATCAGTCCGGCGGCCGTCTCCGGCGCGATGCGCTACCTCACCCAGGTCGGCCTGGTCTCGAAGGAGCGCGAGCCGGGTTCCCGGCGCGACCGGTTCCGGGTGCTCGACGACGTCTGGTACGAGTCGCTGACCCGGCGGGACGAGGTGCTGCTGCGCTGGGTCCGGGTGCTGCGGGAGGGGGAGACGACGGTCGGCCCGCGAAGCCGGGCCGGGGAGCGGCTCGCCGAGAGCGCGGACTTCTTCGACTTCATGATCGAGGAGCTGGCGGGGATGCTGGACCGCTGGAAGGCGCTGCGCGCCGAGGGGCGCGGCATCGCGCCGTAGGCGATGTGCCGGGGTGGTGACTGGGGGCCGCCCGGGTGACTCGCGGACCGGCGGTCCGCGAGGCTTCGACTGGCAACCGCCCCGGCCCGGAGAGGTGACCGAGTGTCATCGTCGGAGATTCCACCCCAGCCCAACGTCAACGATCCGGCCATCTACGACTGGTACCGGTTCATGCGGGACGAGCGGAACGAGGACGGCGACGACATGCTGACCGCCCTCGCCGACCGGCGCAGGCCCGCCGCCGCGGCGACGGCACCGGGCGCTTGGTGCGCGGCACCCGGGTCCGGGGGGCGGGTGCGTTCCGTCGAGCAGCCGCGGCCGGTCGGCTTCCTCTGCCGGTGGTCATGCTCCGTGGTTGCCGCTGCCGCTCGATGGAGGTGGCCACGTCAAGGAGTTGTCGGTGCGGTAGGGTTCTGCCCGGTGTGCCGGGAAGTCTGGTCGGCGGGCAGGAGCGGCCCTCCTCGCTCCTCGTTGATGTCGAGGTGGTTTCCCATGGTGCCCGCAGTGCCCCTCCTGGTGTCCGCGGCCCCGTCGCCGGGTGTGCGAGTCGGTTCCGCGGCCACTTCGGCGTGGGTGTGCATGCGGTGACGGAGGCGCAGCACGGTCTTGAGGAGCTGAGCCGCCAGTACGTGGAGCTGCTCGCGGATGTTTCCCGTACGGGCCGGCCGCTTCGGCGCGCGGAACTGGAGAGCCTGCGGCTGCTGGGAGAGCGCAGCGCCGAGGCGGGGTGCGGTTTGCGCGACGTGGTCTCGCGGTGTCTGGGGGCGACGCGTGAGAGGTGGCAGGCCCTGCCGGGGATAGCCGGTGCCGCCACGCTCAGCGAGCTGCGGCGGGCCGGGGAGGCGGCGCTTGCGGCAGCGGACGCCGCGCTCGCGGCCGTGGGGGAGGGGCACGAGCGGGGGCAGCGGCTCGCGGTGCGTCAGGAGGAGGCGCTTCGCAGGGAGTTCATCGACGACCTGCTGTACGGGCGCAGCGATCCGGGCCTGCTGGCGGAGCGGGCGGAGCGTTTCGGATTGCGGCTGGCCAGCGCGCACGCGGTCGCGGTGGCGGTCGGGGACGAGCCGTACGACGACGTGCACCCGGTGGTGCGGCGGGTGGAGCGCGAGCTGGTGGGCCGTTTCGGCGAGCGGGACGTGCTCTTGGCGAGCAAGGACGGCCGACTGGTGTGCGTGGCTCCGGACAGTGAGCGCGCGGTGCTGGACTTCTTCGCCCAGCTGGCGCTGGGGCCCGGGGCCGGGTACCGCCCGGCCAGGCGGGTGGCCACGGGCAGGGAGCACTCCGGGGCGGGCGGGGTGGTGCGCAGCTACGAGGAGGCGCTGGGAGCGCTGGACTTCGCCGATCGGCTTTCCCTGCCGGCCGTGCTGTTGAGGGCGGAGGAGCTGTTGGTCTTTCCGGTGCTGATGCGGGACCGTGCGGCGATGGCGGAGCTGGTGCGCAGTGTGCTCGGGCCGTTGAGCGGGGCCCGGGGTGGTGCGTGGCCGTTGCTGGAGACGATCACGGCGCAGGCCGAGTCGGGGTACGTGAACGCGGAGGCGGCTCGGCGGTTGGGGCTGAGCGTGCGGACGTTGTCGTACCGGCTGGCCAGGATCAAGTCCCTGACCGGGTACGACCTGGCGGATCCCTTGCACCGCTACACCCTGGAGACGGCGGCGATGGGTGCCCGGTTGCTGGGCTGGCCCCAGCGGCCGCTCTGAACCGTGCCGGCCTGCCCGACCCAGGGTGTTAACGGGGCATAAAGATTGCCTGGTCCTGGCAATGTGCGAACGGTCCTCCGATGGCCAGGATTGCCGTGGCACCGAACGGTGCCGTGACGCGGGGCGATGGGGGTGGAACGGGTGCCGGGATTCGTGGAGGTCGCTCTGGGCTATCCCACGGCGCTGTTCAGTTTCGCGTTGCTGGTGGTCATCGGGTACTGGGGGCTGGTGCTGCTCGGTGGCCTGGGTGTCGACGCCCTGGACGGGGGAGAGGGCGTCGACACCCACGGGGGAGCCCTGGTCGGTCTCTCGCTGGGAGGCGTGCCGGTGACGGTGGCGGGCTCGCTGCTGGTCGCCGTTGCCTGGTTCGTGAGTCTGTCCGGTTCGGCCCTGACCGCCGGAGTGCCCGCGCGGACGGCCGTCCTGGCGGTCGCGCCGGCCTGCGCCTGGGTCGGGACGAGGGCGGTGCTGCCTCCGATCGCCAGGCGGCTTCCCCGTGAACGGCCGGTCCGGCGCGACGACTTCGTCGGGCGGCTGTGCGTGGTGCGCACCGGCCGGGTCACCGACGCCTTCGGACAGGCGGAGGTCGTCGCGCAGGACGGGTCGAGCGCGGTGGTCCAGGTGCGCTCCCTGGCCGGGGAGCCAGGGCTGACGGCCGGCCGTACCGCGCTGATCTTCGACTACGACGCGGAGCGCGAGTGGTTCCTCGTGACCGCGTTCGACCCCACCGCGCCCGGCGACTGACCGGCTGCCCCGCTTCGGAACTCCTTTCACACAAGGGACTTGTGATGGACACCATCGCTGTCGGCTTCGGCGTGCTCATCGCCGTCGTCCTGCTCGTCGTTCTCGCGCTGCTGCTGTTCACCAGCCGGCTCTACCGCAAGGTCGAGCAGGGCAAGGCGCTGATCATCTCCAGGGCGCGGAAGGTCGACGTGACCTTCACCGGTGCGGTCGTCCTGCCGGTGCTGCACCGCGCCGAGCAGATGGACATCTCCGTGAAGACGATCGAGATCTCCCGCACCGGCCGGGACGGCCTGATATGCCGGGACAACATCCGTGCCGACATCCGGATCTCGTTCTTCGTGCGGGTCAACAAGACGGTCGAGGACGTCATCAAGGTGGCCCAGGCGATCGGCACGGCCCGCGCCAGCGACCAGGCCACCCTTCAGGACCTGTTCGCCGCGAAGTTCTCCGAGGCGCTGAAGACGGTCGGCAAGCAACTGGACTTCACCGACCTCTACACCCACCGGCATGAGTTCCGCGACCAGATCATCGCGGTGATCGGCACCGACCTCAACGGCTACAGCCTGGAGGACGCGGCGATCGACCACCTGGAGCAGACGCCGCTGAAGCAGCTCGACGCCGACAACATCCTCGACGCCCAGGGGATCCGCAAGATCACCGAGCTGACCGCGATCGAGCACGTGCGCACCAACGAGTACCAGCGCACCGAGGAGAAGGAGATCACCCGGCAGAACGTCGACGCCCGCGAAGCCGTCCTGGAGCTGGAGCGTCGCCAGGCGGACGCGGAGATCCGCCAGCGCCGCGAGATCGAGACGCTGCGGGCGAAGGAGGAGGCGCAGATCGCCAAGGTGCAGGAGGAGGAGCGCCTCGGCGCGCAGGCCGCGTTCCTGCGGACCGAGGAACAACTCGGCGTCCAGCGGGAGAACCAGGCCCGCGAGGTCGCCGTCGCCCAGAAGAACCGCGAGCGGGTCATCGCGATCGAGACGGAACGCATCGAGAAGGACCGCCTCCTGGAGGTGATCGGACGCGACCGGGAGACCGAACTCGCCCGGATCGCCAAGGACAAGGAGGTCGAGGAGCAGAAGCGCGAGATCGCGGACGTGATCCGCGAGCGCGTGGCGGTGGACCGCACCGTCGCCGAGCAGGAGGAGTCGATCATGACCCTGCGCACGGTCGAGGAGGCGGAGCGGCAGCGCCGGGCGGTGGTCATCCAGGCCGAGGCCGAGGCGCAGGAGAGGCTGGTCAAGGACATCAAGGCGGCCGAGGCCGCCGAGCAGGCCGCCGACCACAGGGCGCGCGAGTCACTGGTCCTGGCCGAAGCCCGCCGCCAGGCCGCAGAGCTGGACGCCGCCGCCAAGGTCCGCCTCGCCGAGGGCGTCCAGGCGGAAGCCGCCGCGGAGGGCCTCGCCCAGGTGCGGGTGCGCGAGCAGGAGGCCGCCGCGATCGAGAAGGTCGGCCGTGCGGAGGCCGCCGTCCTCGCGGACAAGGCCCGGGCCGCCGCGCTGGAGATCGGTGCGAGGCTCAAGGCCGAGGCCGAGGGCCTGACCGAGAAGGCCGCCGCCATGGCCGCCCTCGACGAGGCCGGCCGCGGCCACGAGGAGTACCGGCTGCGTCTGGCCGCCGAGAAGGACGTCCGCCTCGCGCACCTGGACGCCCAGCGGCGGATCGCCGAGGCCCAGGCCACCCTGGTCGCGGCCGGCCTGGAGAAGGCGAACATCGACATCGTCGGCGGCGACTCGGTGTTCTTCGACCGCCTGGTGCAGTCCGTGACCGCGGGAAGGAGCGTCGACGCGTTCGTCACCCACTCCGACACCGCGCGCGCCCTCGCCGGCCCGTGGCTGGACGGCAGCGCCGACTTCACCGCGGACCTCACCCGGGTGCTGTCCTCCTTCTCCACCGCCGACGCGCAGAACCTCACCGTCTCGGCGCTGCTGATGAAGCTCATCGGCGCCGGCGGTGACCAGACCGGACCGCTCACCCAACTGCTCGCCTCCGCACGGCAGCTGGGCATCGCGGAGACCCCGCTCGCCGCCCTCAACGGCGCGAAGAAGGAGAAGGAGCACCACGGGTGAGCGAGGATGTCGTCGACGCCGGCACGTACGAGGTGCTGCGTGCCCGCCTCGCCCGGGCGGCGGCCGACCTGACCGACCGCGCCCAGGAGGTCAACGCCCGGCGGGTCGCGCGGTTCGGCGGCGGGGAGCTGGTCCTGGCGGGCACCGGCCTGCTGACCGTCCCGGCCGCGGGCGCGCTGCGTGAGGTGGTCGCGGTCGGCGGACTGGTGCTGGCCGGGCACCGGGTCGCCAACGGCGCCGCCACCCGCCTCGGCGACGTCCTCACCCTGCACCGCCCCGACCTCACCGGCGCGCCCGCCGAGGCGCTGCCCGGCCTGCTCGACGACCCGCGCCTGCGGCAGGACCTCGACGAACTGCACCGCTACTACCGCGACGCCCGCCTCGAACAGCTCCGGCTCGTCGAGGGCCGGCTGCTGGCCGTCTTCCGCACCGGACCGGCCGCCGGTGACCTCCGGGTCCTGCGCTGGCAACTGTCGGCCGACGGCGCCCCGGCCTACCTCGACGCCAGGGGCGAGCGCGATCACGTCCCGCCCGAGGCGCCGCGGCCCGACTGGACGGAGGTCACCCGCGACGATCACGTCGCCGGCCGGCCGCCCCAGGTCGCCCTCGGCGGCGAACTCCTGCTGTCCACCGAGGGCGGCACCCTGCGCCTGACCACCCCGGCAGCCCACACCGTGCACGAAGAGCCCCTGGACGAGGCGCTGCAGACCCTCCCCGACGCCGAGATCGCCCACGGCCGGATCGGCACGCTGCTCCTGGTGCGGATCCGGCCCTACCAGGAACGGCGCGTCCGCTACCTGGTGTGCCACCTGCCGACCGGCCGGGTGCGCCGACTCGACGCGCTCGGCCGCTCCTGCCTGCCACTGCCCGCCGGCCAGGGCGTGGCCTTCCCCGGCGGCTACGCCTTGGTCGACGGCACCGTCCGGGTCTTCGACCAGCCCACCGATGGACTGCGGTACGAGCGAACGGTCGCCTCGCCCAACGGCGAGGACGTGCTGTACGTCTTCCGCGACCCCGCCGACGGCCGCACGATGCTGATGCCCTACAACAGCGTCCGCCAGGAGGCCGCCGCACCCCTGGTCGGCCAGGGCCACGCCCTGTTGGAGGACGGCACCCTGGTGCTGCCGCGCAAGACGGCGGGCCCCTCCCGGCCGCACCCGGTGCAGATGTGGCGGACCCCGTTCACCAGCGAGCGGCACGCCGTAGCGTCCCAGCCGCCCGGGCACGGCCCGCTGGCCCGGATCGGCAACGCCGACCTGGTGGCGGGCCTCGCCGACTGCCTCGCCCTCGCCCGCCTCGCCGCCGCCCCCACCGACACCACCGCCGGGTACCGGGCCGTCCTAGCCGCCTGCGGTCGCACCGCCGACCGCCACCACTGGCTCACCGACACCGCACTCGGCGAACTGCACCGGCCGCTGGAGGCGATCCGCGAGGCCGCGCGCCAGGTGATCGCCGAACACGAGACCGTCACCCGGCTCACCGCCCACACCGCCCGGACGGTCGAGCGGACCGCCGAACGGATCGAGGGCCTGCTCCGCCTCACCCGCGGCGAGAGCCTCGCCTCGGCCACCGACTGGGTCACCAGGCTGAGCGAACTGCGCAGCGCACAGGGCGAGGTGGAGTCCCTTCGCGCACTGCCCCGGGCGGACGCCGACCTCATCGACCGGCTGGCCGCCCGTCTCTCCGACGGCCTCACCGAGGCCGCCGTCCGCGCCATCACCTTCCTCGCCGAGCCGGACGCCTTCACCGGCCACCGCCGGCAGGCCGAAACGCTGGCCGCCGCGGCCGGGGACCTCCCCACCGCCGCCGAGGCCGATCCGCTGGCCGAGCAGCTCACCGCGCAGACCGAGGCCCTGCAGACCGTCGCGGACCTGGTCACCGCCTCGGACGTCGCCGACGCCACCGTCCGCACCGCCGTCCTCGACCGCGTCGCCGAGGTCTTCGGCCTGCTCAACCAGGCCCGGACCGCCCTCGCCACCCGTCGTCGTGAGCTGCGCACCAGCGAGTCCGCGGCCGAGTTCGCGGCGGAGAGCGCCCTGCTCGCCCAGGCCACCGCCGCCGCCCTCGGCGCCGCGGACACCCCACAGGACTGCGACGAGCAACTCGGCCGGATCCTGCTGCGCGTCGAACAGCTCGAAACCCGGTTCGCCGATGCCGACCCGGCCCTCACCGAGCGGCTCGCCGCCCACCGCACCGAGGCCCACGACGCCCTCACCGCCCGCCGTCAGGCGCTGCTCGACGAGCGCGCCCGCCGCGCCGACCGCCTCGCGGCGTCCGCCGACCGCCTCCTCGACGCACTGCGCCCCCGCCTCGCCACCGTCGACTCCGCCGGGGGGATCGACGCCGCCCTGCTCTCCGACCCGATGGCCGTGAAGGTGCGCCAACTCGCGGAGCGGCTCGGTGAACTCGGCGACCCGGTACGCGCCGAGGAGATCACCGCCGCTCTACGCGCGGCGGGCGAACAGGCCCGCCGCGCCCTGCGTGACCGCGCCGACCCGGCCACCGACGGGCCCGGCACGCTGCGACTGGGCCGGCACCGCTTCACGGCCGCCACCGGCCGTCCCGAACTCACGCTCGTCCCCTGGCGGGGCCACCCCGCGTTCGCCCTCACCGGCACCGACTACCGCGCGCCCGTCACCGACCCCGGCTTCGCGGCGACCCGCGCCTACTGGGACCAGCTCCTCGTCTCCGAGACGGACGCCGTCTACCGCGCCGAGTACCTCGCCGCCCGCCTGGTCCTGGACGCCGAACCGGACGGCCTCGGCCCGCTGCACGAAGCCGCGGCCGACGGCCGGCTCCTCGAACTCGTCCGCCGCGCGGCCGAGGCGCGCCCCGACGAGGGGCACCAGCGCGGCGTCCACGACCACGACGCCACCGCCGTCCTTACCGCGCTCCTCCGGCAGCACGGCACCGCCGGGACGCTCCGGCACCCGGCCGCCGCCCGCGCCGCGGCCCAGCTCTACTGGGCCCACGGCACCGGCGAGACGGGCCGGTCCGTGTGGCGCAGCCGCGCCCGCTCGCTCGGACTGGCCCGCCGAGCCTTCGGCCCGGTTCCCGCCCTCGGTGACCTCGGCGCTGAACTCCAGTCGGCCATGGACGAGTTCGGCGCCAGGACCGGCATCGCGGCCGACCGGGCCGGGGTCTACCTCGTCGAGGAACTCACCCGCCCCGCCTTCGGCTTCGTCGCCCGGCCCGCCACCACCGCGCTGCTGGACAAGTTCCACGCCCAGGCGGATGCCCACGGTCTCACCGAAGCCCTCGCCGCCCTTCCCGACGAGCCCGCGCTGCTGCCCGCCCGCCGCCAACTGGCCCGCGCCTGGCTGGAGGCGTTCACCGCCGCCACCGCCCATCCCGCCACGCCCGACGACCTCGCCGAGGCCGCCGCCGTCCTGCTCGGGCCCGACCTGCCGCGCTACCCCGCGGACGCGCTCCTTGAGACCACCGTCACCGGTCTGCTCGGCGACCACCCCCGCGTCCGCGCCGGCCGTCTCACCGTACGTCTGGACGAACTGCTCACCCGAGCGGCCGAGTTCCACACCACGCGGGTCCCCGGCTTCCGCGCCTACCAGCGGCAGCGTGCCGAACTGCTGGAGTCCGAGCGTGCCCGGCTGCACCTGGACCAGTACCGGCCGGCCCCGCTCAACGGCTTCGTCCGCAACCGCCTCATCGACGAGGTCTATCTCCCCCTCGTCGGGGACAACCTCGCCAAGCAGCTCGGCACCGCGGACGACACCGCCCCCGCCGACCGCAGCGGCCTGCTGCTGCTCGTCTCCCCGCCCGGCTACGGCAAGACCACCCTCGTCGAGTACCTGGCCGACCGGCTCGGCCTGCTCCTCGTCAAGGTCAGCGGCCCGGCCCTCGGCCACCGGGTCACCTCCCTCGACCCCGCCGAGGCACCGAACGCCACCGCCCGGCGCGAGATCGAGAAGGTCAACTTCGCCCTGCACGCCGGGAGCAACGTGCTGCTGTACCTCGACGACGTCCAGCACACCTCGCCCGAACTCCTCCAGCGCTTCATCCCGCTGTGCGACGCCCAGCGCCGCATCGACGGCGTTTGGGGCGGCCGGGCCCGCGCGTGGGACCTGCGCGGCAAGCGCTTCGCCGTCGTCATGGCCGCCAACCCGTACACCGAGTCCGGGCGGCTCTTCCGCATCCCCGACATGCTCGCCAACCGCGCCGACGTCTGGAACCTGGGTGATGTCGTCGCGGGCCGCGAGGACCTCTTCGCCCTCAGCTTCATCGAGAACACCCTGAGCGCCAATCCACACCTCGCACCGCTGGTCACCGCCGAACGCGCCGACCTGGACACCCTCCTGCGCCGTGCCGCCGGACAACCCGCCCCGGGGGCACTCTCCCGGCCGTGGACCGCCGCCGAGACCGAGCGGATGACCGCCGTCCTGGCCAAACTGCTGCGGATCCGCACGACCGTCCTCGCTGTCAACCGCGCCTACACGTACTCCGCCGCCCAGAGCGACCGCACCCGCACCGAGCCGCCGTTCCTGCTCCAGGGCTCCTACCGCAACATGGCCAAGATCGCCCAGCGGGTCATCCCCGCCATGGACGACGCCGAACTCGACGCCCTCATTGACGACCACTACCGCGCCGAGGCCCAGGCCCTCGGTGCCGAGACGGAAGCCCAACTCCTCAAACTCGCCGACCTGCGCGGCACACTCACCCCCGACCAAGCCGCTCGCTGGGCAGCCGTCAAAGCCGCACAGCGGCCGGCGCGCTGACTGACCGGGCCACCGGGCGGATTCCAGGATCGAGGGCGGTCCCGGACCCGGCGACACACACGCCGCACGACCGGTCACCCGCCGCCGTACCTGCGCCGACCAGCAGCTCGGCAGGAGGACGGGAACGACGCCGCGGAGTGCCCCGACAGCGCGCGGCAGCCGGAGCGGGGGGAGGCACTCGTACGTGCCCTCGGCCCGGCCGCCACGACCGCCCCACGCATCGTTGCGGCCGGCGCACACTGCCGGTGGACGCGCACTCCGTGGCCGGACAGGGCCATGGCTGCCGAGGTGCCCATGGGGCCGGTGCCGTCGCTCAGGGTGTTCTTCGACGGGGCGTGTTCTTCGGAGCGGGCAGGCGCGCCGGGACCCCCTGTCCAACGCGTGGACGCCCCGGGGAGCAGGTGATCCACTACGGCTTCGCGGGCTCCCTGGAGGAGGACGGCGCCGCGTCCGACGGCGAGCCCGTCCACCGCTTCGCCGAGTGCGCCACCGGCTACCTCCCCGCGGTCGCCGTTCCCTGAGCCGGCCGTCCCTCCAAGCGGCCCGCGGCCATTTCGGGCGGTGCCCCGGCCATGTTCCCGCGCGCGCGTTGCCTGGTACCGATCTCCTCGAACACGCTGGGCGTACACGAAAGTTTCCCACCGGGGAGGGGAAGGTCAGGTGTACACGCAGTTCGATACGGCGGGATTGCCGTCGTACGAGCGGTTCGAGTGGTGGCGCGAGGCAGTCGGCCGCGGAGTGGCGCCCGTGGAGATCACCACCGAGGCGGTCGGATTCGAGGGGAGCGTCGGGTCACTGCCTCTGGGGCGGGCACATCTGACGACGATGCGCTTCTCGCAGTTGCGGTCCGACCGGACGGCGGCGATGGTGCGTCAAGGGGACCCGGAGACGTTACGAACTGGCCCTGATCCTCGGTGGGTCCATGACGGTGTCGCAGGGGCGCAGCGAGGCCCGTCTGGTCGCCGGCGACTTCGCGCTCTGGTCCTCGTCGCACCCCTACCGCGGTGATGCGGCGGGAAGCGTGGGCGGCCCGGACGGGGGCCCGTGCGACGGCCCCTCACGTGCGATCGTGCTGCACCTGCCTCGGGCACTGGTCCCGCTGCCCGAGGCCAAGGTCGGTGACCTGCTCGCCCGTACGCTGCCTGCGGCCGCCGGCATGGGCCGGATACTGGCGCAGCACCTGGCCTCGGTGGCCGGTGAGGCCCACCTCCTGACCGAACAGGACTGTGCCCGGCTCGGCGTGATCAGCCTGGACCTCGCGGCCGGCTTCCTCGCCGAACGGGCCGATGCGGCGGCCCGGTTGCCTCCCGAGACACCCCATCGACTGCTGCTCTCCCGGATCGACGTCTTCCTCCGGGACAACCTGGCCGATCCCGGCCTGGGCCCGGCAGCCATCGCCGCGCACCACCACATCTCGGTCAGGCTGTTGCACCAGCTCTTCCGCGAGCGGGGTGAGACGGTGTCCGCCTCGATCCGCCGCGGCCGCCTCGAACGCTGCCGTGCGGACCTGGCCGAACCGTCCCTGTGGCACGTCACCGTCCGCAAGATCGCGATGCGGTGGGGGATGGACAACCCCGCCGGCTTCAACCGGGCCTTCCGCGCCGCCTACGGCACGACCCCGGGCGAGTACCGGCGGTCCGCCTCCGCTGCGCCGAGCGACAACACTTCGTGCGCCGGACGGGAATGACGGCCGTGGAGGCCTGCGGAAAGAATGACTGTGCACACGGAGGAACCGGTGGCGCCAACGCACCGGCACCAGGACCGACTCGTGGACAAGGGGACAGGGATGAACAAGCGCACCAGCCTCAAGCTGCTCGCGGCAACAGCGGTGATGGCCGGCGCCGTCGCCGCCGGAACGACCCCCGCCTCCGCCCAGGGTGTCATCGTCTTCGACCAGTGGCGGACCTACCAGAGCTTCGTCGGCTGCGAGGGCTGGCTCGACTCCGGGTACGAGGTCGGCACCAACGAAGTCCATGTGCGCGGCGCGTTCAAGCTCGGTACCAGCACCAGGGGCACCGTCTGCAAGGGCTGGCTGGAGCGGCGGACCGACCCCAACGCACCCTGGCAGCGGATCTCCGACATCCACACCGCCAGCGACACCACGTACTGGTACTACGACGGCGGCACCTACCAGGCCCGAGTGTGCGTCGGTGACCTGCTCTACTCGAACTCCTACTCCTGCGAGGGCTACTGGTAGGCCGCCGAGGGGGGCGGCGGTCACTTAGTAGTACTTCGTTAGGCGTGGAGTGGTCGGGTGTGTGCCGGCTGGCGTGTGGTGGGTAACTCGCGGTGGCGGATGGGGCATTCGCCGGTCCAGGCCCGTATGAGGTCCCGGACGGCGTCGAGGACTCGGTGGAAGGCCAGGCCGGCGCCTCGGCTTCCGGGTCGAGGCGCCGGGGGGGNNCGCCCCCGGCGCCCGATCAAGCAGCCAGGCTGCCGCTGCCGGTGCGGCGGGCACCACGCACCCTGGCTGGCGGCTGCCGGCTCGTCGGCCGTACCTGCGTCGGCGTCATCTGGCTCTGCGGGCCCGAGGGCACCTCCGCTCCCGGCTCCCCCGGCGCGGCGTCGCGGTCCTGTGGCTGGGCGTGGTGCTGCTGCGCACCTTCCGGGGGCTGATGGGACAGTGATGGGTGAAGACCCCGGGCATCGTGCTGGGCGCCTTCGTGCTGGTCGTTGGCGGTTCAGAGCCACCCGTTGTGTGCGGCCCTGATGCCGGCTTCGAAACGACTGCTGGCGCCCAGGCGTTCCATGATGGAGGACATGTGGCGGCCGACGGTCCGTGAGGAGATGCCGAGTCGCTGGCCCGCGGCGTCGTCGGTGAGGCCGGTGCCGAGCAGACGCAGGAGTTCGCGTTCGGTGGGGGTGAGGCCGCTCTGGGGGTCGTCGGTGCGGGCGGCGCCAAGGGGTACGGCTGTGCTCCATGCCTGTTCGAAGAAGTCGAGGAGGGCGGTGAGGATGCCGGGTTCGGTGACGTACAGGGCTCCCAGACGGTTGTCGCCCGGGTCGATGGGCACGAGGGCCTGGGCGCGGTCGACGACCACAAGGCGCTGGGGGATTGTGGGGGCGGTGCGGACCTCGCCGCCCTGGCTGAGGAGCCAGTGCGCGTAGTTGGCGACGTGGGGCTGGTTGCGGGTGGCGTCCTGGTAGAGGGTGCGCATGGTGATGCCGCGTCCGAGGGCCTCGGTGTCGGCGAGACGGCTGACGGCGAGGTCTTCGGCGCGCTGATTGCCGGGCTGGCTGCTGAGGACCTCAGTGGTGGCGCTGTGGCCCATCCGTTCGAGACGGCTGTGGATGGCGTCCATGCCGAGGAGCCGTTCACCGTGCGTGGTGCGATGCTCGGCGCGCTCGGCGACCATGCGGGTCACGGCGGCTCGTGAGGCTGCCAGCCGGGCCTGGCGGGCGGCGAGTTCGGCCTCCTGGTTGGCGAGGATGTCGGCGAGACCGATCTCGGGACTCACCGCGCGCATCTGGCCGGGGCGTTCGGCGGAGACACGTACGAGGGTGAGCCGGCTCAGCTCGTCGAGGTGGTCGTGCACCTGCGTGGCGGTCAGGGCGCAATGGGCGGCGATGTCGTCGACGCCGTAGCCGGGGTGGTCAAGCATGGCCTGGTACACCGCTGTGGCCGCGGTGGTCAGTCCGAGCACCTCGAGCATCGTTCCCCCGGTTCGTCTGGTTCACCGGCCCCTGTCGGACGCCTGGAACACCCGGCCTCATCAAACACTCTTTCGATGCTTCGTTCGAGGTCTATTCGGGCCGATCGTGTCGCCCCGCCCGATGTGCGCGCGGATCGCGTTGCAGGTCACCGCTCTGTGATTTATGTCATGCGCATGACTCTATGTCCGGCCTCGGACAGTCCGGTGGGCGACAGCCGCAACGCCTTCCGGCGTCGCCGGAAGGCGGGAAAGCTGTTGATCGCCGCCAGGGGGACACCCCGGGACGGCAGCCGGATGAAGCGCCAACCGCGGGGCGCCTTCCGGCACCACGACAGCCACCCCATCAGCAGCGAAGGACTCCACCATGCTCCGCACCCGTATCGCCCAGGCCACCGCGGTCGTCGCCGTCGCCCTCACCGTCATCGGTGTCGCCCCGGCCGCCGCCACGGCCTCGGCCCCCATCGGCGCTCCCGCCTCGACGGCGTCCCAGGACAGCCTCGGCTGGGGCGGCTGAGCCGGCCATGGAGATCGTCTACGCCAGCCTCACGCCTCGGCCGGGCGAAGGCGTCCGCCCGGGAGACGAGGTCGAGGTCGTGGACGTCCTGTGGGCCCACTGCCGGCCCGCCGACGGACTGCAGCACGTCAGCGCGCAGTCCGAATCCGGACGGCTGGACCTCCTGCTCTACTTCCTGACCCCGAACTCGCCCGGCACGCCCAGAGCCTTGGAGCTCGCCCACGCGCTGATCACCCGGACCCACCGGATCTCGCCCTGGCTCAACCGACGCTACCTGGCCCAAGAGCCGCTCACGACACACGAAGGCATCAACTCGTGCTGATGGCGTAGCGGCCGCCGGGCCCCGCCTCTCCGCCGTCCGCGGGCCCGCGCTCGGCTCGCCGCCTCTCCGCTCCGCCCCGGGCCATCGAACCGTCTTCTCCCGCCTCGCCGCGACACCTGCCTCGCCCGCACGCCTCGCCGGCGAGCTCTCGCGCGCACCTCGGCTTCACACCACCCACTGTTCAACCTAGGAGAAATCCGTCATGTCCGTCGTCAAGTCCTCGTTCACCCGTACCGCCCTGGCCGCCGCGCTGGCGGTGTCCGCTACTGCCGGTGCGATGACCATCAGCGCCGCACCCGCCCAGGCGGCCTCGTCCGTTGGCGGGACGATCACGACGTCCGAGGTGATGCTGCGGGCCAACAACTGGTACCAGCGTGACGTCCCCTATGACCAGGGCTCGTACGCCACCGACATCACCGGCAGCAAGAGCTACCGGCAGGACTGCTCCGGCTTCATCTCCATGGCCTGGCGCCTGAGCAGCAGTGAGAACACCGACAGCCTCGACAACCGGGCGCGGACGACCCGCGTGGCCCTGTCGGACCTCCAGCCGGGTGACGCCCTGGACAACGATCCCGGCGACGGCTCCATCAAGGGCACCGGCCACGTCATCCTCTTCGACCACTGGATCAACAAGGCCACCGGCCAGTTCGCCTTCATCCACGAGGCCAACCCCCAGGACGACATGATGGCCGGAAGCGACTACCTGAGCGGCGGCAGCGACGGGAGGATCGCCGGGCACCCGGCCGGCGAGTACTTCGGCCTGCGCTACAACAAGATAGCCGCGGACGCCCCGAACCCGGCACCGGTCTCCAACGCCGGCACGATCACCGCCTCGACCACGAGCGACAACACCGCCCATGTCAGCATTGTCGGAACCGACGGGAGCCTCTGGTCGACCGATGCGAACTACACCGGCGGCGGCTGGAGCGGCGCCTGGGGCCGCCTTGACGGCTCCGGCCTCAAGGCCGTCACCAGTGTGACGGTCAACGACGTGGTGCACGTCTACGCGCTGGGCTCGACCGGCAGGGTGTACACCAAGGACGCGGACTACAACACGGGCCAGTGGTCGACGGGTTGGGTCGAGGTTCCTGGTGGCGCTTCCGGTGCTCAAGGTCTGACCGCCTCCGCCACCGGTACCACCGTCCACCTGCAGGTCATCGGCTCCGACGGCGCCCTCTACACCACCGACGCCAGCTACGGTGGCGGCGGCTGGGCCGGCTCCTGGACCAGGCTCGACGGTAGTGCGCTGAAGGCGCTGACCAGTGTGACGGTCAACGACGTGGTGCACGTCTACGCGCTGGGCTCGACCGGCAGGGTGTACACCAAGGACGCGGACTACAACACGGGCCAGTGGTCGACGGGTTGGGCCGAGGTCCCCGGTGGCGCTTCCGGTGCTCAAGGTCTGACCGCCTCCGCTACCGGTACCACCGTCCACCTGCAGGTCATCGGCTCCGACGGCGCTCTCTACACCACCGACGCCAACTACGGTGGCGGCGGCTGGGCCGGCTCCTGGACCAGGCTCGACGGCTCCGGCCTCAAGGCCATCACCAGCACCGTCACCGGCAACACCATGCACATCTACGCCATCGGCTCCACCGGCAAGGTCTTCACCAAGGACGCCGACTACAACACCGGCCAGTGGTCCACCGGCTGGGCCGAGGTCCCCGGCGGCGCCCAGGCATAGCGCTCATCCGGCAAGCCGGCACGACAACAGCTAAAGACACCACCAGACATGGCGTGGCCCCGGGCACTGACACCCGGGGCCACGCCATGTCTGGCAGGACCCTGTCTGGATGGCAACGGCTTCTTCGGCGGCGGCTCAGGGGCCGTCCCACTCTCGCGCCCTTCGGCAGCAACGGTTCCAGCACTGCCCCCTGCTCGTCCGTGAGATCTCCTCGTCCCATGAACGGTGATCATTCACAGCTCAAGATCCGTTTCGATACACGCCCTAAGCCCGAGGGCAAAGGTGAGCCTGTCGTCGTGACGGCGTCCTGCGTCCAGTCTGACGACGTCGACCAGGCCCAGCGCCCGAGCCTGCTCTTCCTCGGTCATCCGCTCCCGGGCACCGGCCAGGATGTCCCCGTTCACCCGGGTCCGCACGGCGGAGGCGTCGTGTCCAGGGAGGAGAACCTGGGAATCTCCAGTCGAGCCCCCACCAGCATCTCCAGCGCGATGTCGATCAGGTCCGCCGGGTTGTTCTTCGACGCCGCCTCGATCCGCATCGTCTCCTCGGCCGGCGCCAACCCCGCATGCTCTGCGGGGAAGACTGTTGCGGGCTGGGCGCGGAGCGTGTCGACGGTCGACGGGGGCACTATGCTCATCGGCTCCGGCTGAGCCGCCGGTCAACGGGCGGCTCAGCCTCCTGGCCGTGGTCAGGGCTCCAGGTCGTAGACCACGGTCACGGGGGCGTGGTCGGACCACCGTTCGGCGTGGGTGGCGGCGCGTTCGACGTAGGCCTCGACGGCCTTGGTGGCGAGGGTGGGGGTGGCGACCTGTAGGTCGATGCGCCAGCGGAACGACGGCTTTTGTAAAAGGTCCACCCGTTCGAGTGTGGGCTGTTCGAGGGTGTCTGCTGGCCTTGGCGGTAGGGGAGGCCCATGGGCAGCATGACAGCTTTGGCGCCGGTTCGGGCCGTGGTTGGTTTGAGCTTCCCCCGTTGGGTGGGGGTGTCCGGTGGTACGGGTCAGTAGTCCCAGACCACCGGCACGAAACGGAAGGTGCCGCTGCCGGCGTCCGCCACGTGGCAGACGGACGGGAAGGGCAGGTGGGTGGCCACCAACTGCTCGCCGGTCGCCGCCATCTCCGTCAGGAGGCGGACCCGGATGCGGGCCGACTCCTCCGGTTCGTGGTCGAAGCCGTTGTGCCAGTCGGGCTTGTCGAACCCGCACTGGAACACGGCGTCGCCCGCGAACGTCAGCCGGTCGCCGCCGGACTCCAGCCGGATGATGCTGTGGCCGGGGGTGTGACCGCCGGTGCGGCGGATCACGACGCCCGGCGCCACCTCGTACTCCTTCTCGAACGGCCACAACTGGCCGCGGTACACGTCCAGGAACCTTGAGGCGGTCCGGCGGAGCACGTCCGGCACCGGCGCGGGCATGTCGGTGCGGGAGAAGTCGGGCGCCGCCCAGAACTCGGCCTCGGCCGCCGCCAGGTGGACCCGCAGGTCCGTGCGGAGCCGGCCCCGCAGCCCCTCGACGAGCAGCCCGCCGATGTGGTCCATGTGCAGGTGGGTGAGCACCACGTCGGTCACCGACGCGGGATCGATCCCGGCCGCGTCCAGCCGTGCGGCCAGCTGCCCGGCCCGGGGGAAGCCGGGGAACTCCGTTCCCAGGCCCGAGTCGACCAGGACGGTCCGGCCGCCGCTGCGCACCACGGCGACGTTCAGTGGCCAGTTGATCGACTCCAGCGGCAGGTACATGTCCCCGAGCCAGGCCTTCAGCTCGGCGGCGGGGGCGTTGGTGGCCAGCGTCGCGGGAGGGATGGGCAGCACCCCGTCGCTGATCACCAGCACGTCGATGTCACCGACCTTCAACGCGTAGCGCGACGGCACCGGTTCGTCGATCCCGGCAGCGTCGGGGCGGGCGAAGTCGACTTGGGTCATGGGCGTTCTCCTCACGAAGGGCTCCGACCGGACTCCTCAACGGCGCCTGCGCGCACCGCACCGTCCGGTCACCCATGAAGACCGGCGGGCGGTCCGGTCTGTGACAACCGCGGACGCTTCCGGCCGGGCCCGACGTGGTGTCACAGACGGTCCTCCAACCCGGTCTTCCCGTTCGGAAGCGAATGCCCGCGACCCGCGGCACGGGTGCGCCCGGCCGGACGGGCGGCCGCTCCGACGGCATCACGACACAGGAAACGAGGTCACGTGAAACACCTCCGACCAGCGGCGGCCCTCCTGGCCGCCCTGGTGATCCCCTTCGCCGCACCGGAACTCGCCACCGCGGCCCCGGTGCCCGCCCCACCCGCGCTCACCGCCCCGGCGGCGGCCGAGGCCTCGGCCGCGTCCGCCGAGGATCCGGACCTGAGCTACGCAAACCGCGCCGCCCCGCCGATCGGCATGCCGGACTGGTCCCGCGTCGGCTACCGGGGCGGCCAGGACCTGCCGCGCGGCGAATCCGCCCTCACCGAGGACGCCGCCTGCCGCATCTCCCCGCAGAAGCTCGCCACCACCTACGGCGTGCGCGCGGACGACGGCGCCGACGACACCGCCGGGCTGCAACGGGCGATCGACGACATCAGGAACCAGTGCTCGCCGAGGGCCGACTTCAACCGGCTCTCGCTGATCGACCTGCCCGCCGGCCGGGTCGACCTGTCCCGGCAGGTCTACGTCGACGCCGACTTCCTGACCCTCCGGGGCAAGGGATCGGGCCCGGGCGGCACCCGACTGGTCTTCCGGCCCGACCTCAGCACCCGCTACGACACCGTGGTCAACGGCCGGTGGGACCAGGACAACATGGTGGCCGGGACCGGAAGCGACGTCGGCACCGGCGGCTGGATGTGGCCGGGGCGCGGCATGTTCCGGGTCCAGACCCGCGAGGTCGCGGCCCGCTACCAGGACGACTGGGAGGCGGCCTCGACCGTCCCCATGCGCAAGGACATCTTCGAGGGCAGCGTCAATCAGCACTGGGTCTCCGGCCTGAAACTGGCCGCCCAGGACGGCGACCCGGGCTACTCGGCCCGGCAGGGGTCGTCGGTCGTCCGGCTGGACGCCAAGGTCGACATGAAGAAGTTCCGCACCGGCGGCTACGTCTGGGTCGGCGCGGCCAACAGCAAGAACTTCTACGCGCAGCAGGGCATCACCGATCCGAGCATGATCGAGGCGCTCCACATGCGCCAGCAGATGTTCCAGGTGCTCCGGGTCGATGCGACGGCGAAGACAGTCACCCTGGACCGACCGCTGGAGTGGGACCTGCCGGTCAACTCCGAGTCGGACGGCTCCCCGCCGATCAACGGCAACGGCACGCCGTACGCCAGCAAGATCACCCCGCTGAAGGCCGTCGAGGGCGTCGGCTTCGAGGACTTCGCCTTCACCCAGGACATGAACGGACTGCCGAAGATCGGCGGCCAGGAGACGTACCGGCTGACCCCCGAGGAGGCCGTGCACAACTACGGCAACCTGGCGCCCGAGTACGCGATGCACGGCATCGTCTTCAAGTGGGCGGCGAACAGCTGGGCGCGCGGCCTCAAGGCCGAGATGACCGGCTCGCACCCGATCGTCACCGAGAACGCGCTCAACCTGCAGATCGAGCGCAACACCTTCGACGGCGCCTGGAACAAGGGCAAGGGCGGCAACGGCTACCTGCGCGGCAGCCGGGTCTGGAACTCCCTTTGGGCCCACAACGTGAGCCGCAACCTGCGCCACTTCACCTTCCAGTGGTCGGCCAGCGGCAACGTCGCCTTCCGCAACGACCTCGACTCCGACCTCAACCTGCACGGCGGGTGGGAGCACAACAACCTCTTCGAGCAGAACACGCTCCGGATCCCGTACGAACACCGCTCCGGCAGCTGCTCCGCCAACTGCGGCGGCGAGGGCGGCGAGATGGACGACGGGACGTGGTACCCCATCTGGTGGGCGGCCGGCCCCAAGGCCGGTAAGTGGTCCGGATCGTCCGGCCCGCAGAACGTCTTCTACAACAACACCATGCTCAAACAGAGCACCCCGGGCGGCCCGTTCGAACCGTACGGGCCCTACGGCAACCGGGCCGGAACGGCCTTCCAGTTCGGCTCCGACAGCCAGGAGCCGGACCGCTTCCGGCCGCTCGGCCAGGGCGGGCAGGCCATCGCCGACTGGACCGGCCGGGAGACGCTCGACTACTCGGGCCAGGGCGTGGTGCCGCTCGACGTGGGCAAGCGGCACTCCCTCTTCCTGCGCTACACCGGCGGCGAACTCGATCCCCGCGCCAGTGACGAGCGCAGGGTGGTCACCTGGAACATGCGCGGGCGGTACATCACAGACTCGAACAACGGCTCCGACAAGTGGCGGACCAGCCTGGAGGAGATCGCCGCCAACCAGAGGCCCGACGTCATCCTCCTCCAGGAGGTCGGCGGCCCGCCCTTCCCGCTGGGCATCAACGCCGAGCGCGTCGAGACGACGCAGACCACGTACCAGCGGCGGAACTCCGCGGGCGAGGTCATCGAAGCGCCCCCCATCAGGGAGTACCGGCGGACGCTGAACGGCGTCGAGGGCTACCTGTACTGGCTGCAGACGGACACCATGACGAACGGGCGGGTCGGCCAGACGAACCTCGCCATCTGGTCGCGGGAACGGGCCCGGGCCGTTCAGGAGGGGGACCGCCCGGGGACCGAGACGTTCTTCGTCGTTCCCTCCCCCGGCAGCGACACCTCCCGTCCGGCGTTCGGCGTCAGGATCGGCGACACCATCTACTTCACCGTGCACATGGACACGAGCGGCGGCGCGAACGCCACCAGGCTGCTCAACGCCATCAGAACCCGCACCAGGACGCAGCTGGCCGCGACCGCCGTCTTCGGCGACTTCAACACCAACCTTCGCGGACTCAGCCTGCAGATGCAGAACCTGTACCAGATCAGCGGGTCGACGCAGCACACCTACCCGGTCAACGGGACCCAACCGCCGGCGCACTACGACTACGGCGCGCTCGACCACATCAGCACACCGCGGCTCTACTTCCACGAGGCCACGCGGGTCGACGCCGTGCGGACCTCGGACCACTACCCCGTCCTGTTCAGGATCTCCCCCGACCCGGCCCCGCCACTGCCGCTGCCCGAGGCGGAGCCCAAGAAGGCGAAGCCGACGGGCGCCCGCACCGCCCGCTCCGCCAAGAGCTCCTACTCGCCCTACCCCAGCACCAAGCCCGGGAGCGGACCGGGCAGCGGCGGCCGGAGGCTCGGCACCCGGCCGGTCGACCGGGGCAACCGCGACATGGAGACCCTCGTCCTGGAGCCGGCCGCCGACCACCCCGACCAGTTCCGCATCCTGCACCGGATGACCCGCACCTACCTGAGCCAGGAGTTCGGCCTCCTGAACACGCCCGCGGTGCTGCTGCCGAACGGCGGCGAGGGGCTGACGCAGATCTGGAGCGTCATCGACATGGGCGACGGCACCTGGGTGGTGCTGAACGCCGAGACCTCGCAGGTGCTCGCCGTCGCCGACGGGCCCGACGGCGAGGAGGTGATGCTCCGCGACTTCGACGAGGAGGATGCCGCCCAGCGGTGGTTCTTCCAGGACCCCGAGACCGAGGCGCTGGACGTGGACGAGCTGCTGCGGCAGGACGACGACCCGCAGGACCTGGTGGTGGGCGTGCCGACCGGCGCCGGCCTCCCGCTGGACCTGGTGGTCGACGGCCACGGCGCCCGCGAGCAGTTCACCACCGTCTCCGCGGGCCGGATCGGCGAGGACCACTGCTACTACCTCATCAACAACGGGAGGTACGTCACCACCTCCGCCTCCGACCCGTACCCCCTGGACAACGCCCTCCTGACGATGGAGACCTTCCGCCCCGACCACCCTGGGTACCTGTGGTGCACCGAGACCCCCGACCGGCACGCCACCACGGGTGTGCCGCTGATCCAGCGCAACTCCACCGGGCAGCGTCTCTTCCTCACCTCGCGCGGGAACGCCCGCGGACTCGCCGTGACCGAGAGCCCCGCCGCCGCGGACCTGTGGACGTGGAAGGAGGTCCCCCAGTGAACACCGGGGAGCGGCACGGTTGGCCCCGCTGAACGAGCCTGACGTCCTGTCACACGGCGGGGGCGTTCCCGGTCTTCCTCTACGGGAGGGGGAACGCCCCCGCCACCCGGACCGGCCTCCGGTCCGGCGAAAACCACCTGGAGCAACGAATGACGACAACAGTTCTCAGGCGCCGCGGGATCCGCGCCCTGCTGGCCTTCGCCGTGGCCGCCGCGGTCGCCGTCCCCGGCCTCGGGGCCGCGTCCCCGGCCCGGGCGGACACACCCGACGGCACCACCAAGGTCGTAGAGGTGAAGCTCGACCACAACTACACCGGCGGCAACGTCGCCGGGTACCACACCGCGCTCATCCGCCTGCGCCAGGCGGCCGGACGGCAGTTCCGCGACGACGACGTCTACATCACCCAGGCGACGCCGCCCGGCCTGATCGCCCTGCGGCTCCAGGACGGCGACGGCAACGAGCTGTCGAGCCTCTACTTCAACCCGGCGAACCTCTACGTCGGCGGCTTCCGCACCAAGAGCGGAAAGCTGTACGCGTTCAACGACGCCTCGGAGAACGTGCGCACCGAGATGGGACGCGGTGGCCAGGTGAACACGCTGGCCTTCGGCGGCAGCTACGGCTCGCTCATCTCGACCGCCGGGGACGAGCCGTCGCTCGAATGGCTGAACGGGTTCATCGGCTCGGCCGAGATCGTCGGCAAGGCCGACCAGTCGATGGGCAACGCGGCCGGCCGCGCGACCGTCGCCCGGTCGCTGATCAAGCTCATCGGAGCGTTCTCGGAGGCCGCCCGGTTCACCGACTTCCGCGACACCTGGGACGCGGTCATCGCCGGGCGCAACGGCGGCGCCTTCTTCGAGGTCTCCAACCCCCGGCTGCGGGCGCTGCGCGGTGCCTGGGGGGCCATCTCCACATTCGCGATCGACATCACCACCGTCCCGTCCACGCCGCCGCTGACGGTCAGCGGCGTGGGCACGTTCGCGACGTGGCAGGACGTCCGGGACCACCTGCGGGTGATCCGGCGATAGCGGCC
>NZ_BAAAKJ010000095.1:38987-41315 GCF_039527695.1 Kitasatospora putterlickiae | reverse complement strand
CCGCCACCCGGGCCCCCCCCGACCACCTCGCCCCCACCCTCGCCCCCACCCCCGACCTCGCCCGCCTCCTCCTCACCCGCTACGACGAGGCCCGCACGGCGACGAACCGGACCCCGGCCCTCACCGCCTGAGCGCTCAGGACGCCCTGCGGTGCTGGTACTCCGCCACCGCCGCGGTGATCACGCTGAGCGGGACCACCGCCTCCTGGTCCGCGACGGCCGCCTCGATCCACTCCCGCATGATCACCGTCGGCTTGATCCCCCGGGCCTGCGCCCGACGCCGGACCTCGTCCATCACGGGCTTCGGCAACCTGAGCGAGGTAGTGATCATCACCGACTCGACGGGCAGCGCCTCCGCCGGCTCGGCCGCCATGATCTCGTCCTCGGTCAGTTCGTGCGTCTCGTAGAACTCGGCCAGCGCTTCGAGGTCCGCACCGTTGTCAGTCATCTGCCACCCTCAACTCGTCCGCTTGAGGAACAAGCGCCGCTCGGAGCCGGTCATGTCCCGCGCCGTGACGCAGTACCAGCCGGACCTCACCGCCGTGCTCACCGCCAACACCACCAACAGATGACGCCCGGCGTCCGTCACGCCGAGGCAGAGTGTCGTTCCCTCACGCCCCGAGGCGAACCACCTCGGGCGGGTGAAGACGACCTGCTCCACCTCGTCCGGAGTCACCCCGTGCCTGGCGATGTGCTCCTCGGACCGGTCGGTCCAGTAGATCTCAGTCTGCACGACAGAGAGCGTGTTGCAAACGCATTGCGTTCAGCGAATCGGCGTCACCCGGTCGAGCTACGCGCGCGAACGCACTCGACCCGCACGCGGCGGGGTCGCACTCCGCCCGAACGCGCCGTCGCGCCGGTCGCCCGGGGTCCCGGGTGCCGGCGCGGCGGGGTCAGTGGGTGGTGGTGCCGAGGTGGACGGTGATCAGGCCGGCGGTGATCAGGACGAGGCCGGTGAGGGTGGCGGGGGACGGGACCTCGTGGCGGACGGCGAGGGCGGTCAGGACGGTGCCGATGGTGCCGACGCCGGTGAAGACGGCGTAGGAGGTGCCGACCGGGAGGTCCTGGAGGGCGCGGGAGAGCAGGTAGACGGCGCCCAGCATGAGCACGAAGCACAGGGCGGTCTGCGGGAGCCGGGTGAACCCCTCGGTCGGCTTGATGGATTGCGCCCAGGCGACCTCCACCACCCCGGCCAGCAGCAGCCAGATCCACGGCACGGCGCTCACTCCCCCCTCGGGATGCGGTGGCCGGCCAGCCGGGCGCCCAGCTCGCCGGCCCGGCGCAGCGCGTCGGCGGCGGACTCCCGGTGCTGGAGGACCCGCCCGGCCAGCGCGGGGTCCACCAGCGAGTTGACCAGTTCGGCGGCGATCACCTCGGTGTCCTCCACCGCGTAGTGGCCGCGGATGAAGTCGCTCAGGTAGCGGCCGTTGTGGTCGTAGGGCTCGCGCGGGGTGCCGGGACCGTAGGCGCCGCCGCTCGCGGCGACCACCACGAACTTGCGCGGGGCGAGCACCATCTTCGGGAAGGTCACCTGGTCGATCCAGGCCTTGAGCGCGGCCGGGACGCCGAAGTTGTACATCGGCGCGCCGATCAGCACGACGTCCGCCGCGACCAGTTCGTCGAGCAGCGGCCGGACGACGGCCCAGGCCTCGCGCTCCTGCCCGGTGCGGACGGCCTCCCCGTAGCGGGCGATGTCGGTGATGCCCTCGCGCAGCAGGGTGTCACAGATCCGGGTCCAGCCCTCGCGGATCGGCGGCACCGGCCCGGCGGCGAGGTCGCGGTGGGTGACCTCGCCGCCGCCGGCCTCCCAGGCCTCGGCGAAGGCCGCGCCGAGGCGGCGGGAGAAGGAGTCGGTGCGCGCGCTGCTGTCGAGGTGCAGGAGGTGGGACACGGTGAACCCCCGGGGACGGATCTGGGCGGGACGGAGCCTCGGAACACAAGTGGACAGTGCGTCCACCTGTCGGCGCTTCCCACGATAGAGGGAAGTGGACAGCGCGTCCACTTCCCTCGGGCGTCCGTTTCCCTCTACCGTTGGTCCCCATGACCACGGAACTCCCGCTGGCCGACGGTCCGCCGCCGCGCGAACGGGCCGACGCCGCCCGGAACCGGGCCAAGGTGCTCGCCGCCGCCGAACGGCTCTTCGCAGAGGGCGACCCGACCGCCGTCACCATGGACGACATCGCCCGGGCGGCCGGCATCGGCCGCGGCACCCTCTACCGCCGCTACCCGGACCGCGCCTCGATCGCCCGCGCCCTGCTCGACGAGCACGAGCGCGCCCTCCAGGAGCGGATCCTGCGCGGCGCCCCGCCGCTCGGCCCGGGCGGGGCGG
>NZ_BAAAKJ010000095.1:37699-38981 GCF_039527695.1 Kitasatospora putterlickiae | reverse complement strand
GCTCCCGCCCCGGCCGAACGGCTGGCCGCCTTCTACGCGGCGATGGTCGAGCTGCTGGAGACCCATGTGCACCTGGTGCTCGGCGCCGAGACCGGCGCGGCCCGCTACCGGACCGGCGCCTACGCCTTCTGGCGGCTGCACGTCACCCACCTGGCCCGCGAGGCCGGCCGGCCGGACCCGGAGGTCCTCGCCGACCAGCTGCTCGCCCCGCTCGCCCCCGAACTCTTCCGCCACCAGCGCGACGCCGGCCTCACTCCCGCGCGGATCACGGCGGCCCTCGCCGCCCTGGCCCGCGGCGCGCTGGGCGGCCGGGGCTGACGGATCAGGCCGGCACGTGCCAGACCTGGTTGGCCGCGCCGTTGCAGTCCCAGATGCCCAGCTGGTTGCCGTTGGCGGTGGAGAAGCCGAGGTCGTCCAGGCAGCGGCCGGAGGACGGGTTGAGGATCGAGCCGTCCGCCCGGACCTGCCACTGCTGGGCGCCGGTGCCGTTGCAGGTGTACAGCTGCACCTTGGTGCCGTTGGCGGTGCCGGCGCCGGTGACGTCCATGCACTTGTTGAAGGCGCGGATGGTGCCGTCGACGGCGATCTTCCACTGCTGGGCGTTGGTGCCGTTGCAGTCGTAGATCTGGACGGGGGTGCCGTCGGCGGTGTTGGCGCCCTTCACGTCGACGCACTTGCTCGCGTACCCGCTGATCTGGCCGATCGGGCCGGCGGGCTGCGGCGGGAGCTTGACGCCGTAGACGACGTGCGGGAAGGCCACGGTGTCATTGAAGCCGCAGGAGGCGACCGAGGTGCCGTCGCCGACCACGCCGTACCCGGTGACGGGCCGGGAGAACTGCACCGTGTGGTCGGCGTTCCAGTACTGGCAGGTGGCGACCACGTACCAGCTCTGCAGCGGGTCGATGCCGGAACAGTTGCCGTAGGCGTTCCAGCCGCCGACGTAGGCGTAACACCCGCCCGCGGCCTGGGCGTGGACGGCGGGCGTGGCGAGCGAGGCGGCCGCGCCCAGCAGGGCGGCGGTGGAGAGGAGAGCGGCGGTACGACGCATCGAAAGTTCCTTCCGGAGACGGGGAACCGGACAACCCGCCGGGCCGGGAACCGTGATGACGGTGCGCCGGTTGTGCGGGCCGCGTGAAAGCGTCGGGTGGTGCATGGCCACGGTCAACAGCGCGGGGGGACGATCACGCCACTGATCCGTTCACGGACGGGGGTTGGTACCAGCGGGCCGCCGGAAGCGGCGGCAGGCCGGGACCCCGGGGGATCCGTCCGGAAAGCACCCGGG
>NZ_BAAAKJ010000095.1:35811-37692 GCF_039527695.1 Kitasatospora putterlickiae | reverse complement strand
GGTCGCTTCGGTCGTGCCGGTCGCTTCGGTCGTGCCGGTCGCTTCGGTCGTGCCGGTGGTGTCAGTCGCCCTGGCGGCGCTGGCGGCCGGTGCCGTAGTTGGAGCCGGACTTGGAGCCGCTGCCGGGCTTGGCCCGGCCCGAGGAGCGGCCGATGAAGCCGGCCGCCTGGCGCTGCGCGCCGCCGCCCTGGCCGCCGCCCGCGCCACCGACCCGCTGCTTGGGCCGGGGACGGCGCGGGTTGCCGTTCATGTCGACGTCGGTCGGCAGCCCCGAGCGCTTGCCGGAGCGCCGGCGCGGGCCGGACGAGGAGGACTTCGGCGCGGCCTTCCCGGCCTCCGCGTCGGCGGGGGCGGCCGGGGCGGGCACGACCAGGGTGACCGGCACGCCGCTGGGCGTGCGGGCGCCGGTGATCCGGGCGAGCTCGACGTCGCCGGGGCGGATCTTGGTGGTGGTCGGGCGGATCCCGGCCACGGTCATCAGCCGGCCGACCTCGCGCCGCTGGTCGGGCAGCACCAGGGTGACGACCGTGCCGGACTCGCCGGCCCGGGCGGTGCGGCCGCCGCGGTGCAGGTAGTCCTTGTGGTCGATCGGCGGATCGACGTTGACGACCAGGTCGAGGCCGTCGATGTGGATGCCGCGGGCGGCCACGTTGGTGGCGATCAGCGCGGTGACGAGGCCGTCCCGGAACTGGTCGAGCACCCGGTTGCGCTGCGGCTGGGACTTGCCGCCGTGCAGGGCGGCCGCCTTCACGCCGTTGGCCAGCAGCTGCTTGGCCAGCCGGTCGGCGCCGTGCTTGGTGTGCACGAACATGATCACGCGCCCGTCGCGGGAGGCGATGTGGGCGGTGGTGGACGCCTTGTCGGCCGGCTCCAGCTGGAGCACGTGGTGGTCCATGGTGGTGACCGCGCCGGCCGAGGGGTCGACGGAGTGGGTCACCGGGTCGGCGAGGAAGCGCTTGACCAGCCGGTCGACGTTGCGGTCCAGGGTAGCGGAGAACAGCATCCGCTGCCCGCCCTCGGCGACCTGCTCCAGCAGCTTGGTGACCTGCGGCAGGAAGCCCATGTCGGCCATCTGGTCGGCCTCGTCGAGGACGGTGATCGCGACGTCGGAGAGCCGGACGTCGCCGCGGCCGATCAGGTCGTCCAGCCGGCCGGGGGTGGCGACCAGGACCTCGGCGCCGCGCCGCACCGCGTTGGCCTGCCGGGTGATCGACATGCCGCCGACGACGGTGGCGATCCGCAGGTTGACTGCGGTGGCGTACGGGGTGAGCGCCTCGGTGACCTGCTGGGCCAGCTCGCGGGTGGGCGTCAGCACCAGAGCCAGCGGGTGGCGGGCGTCGGCGCGCTTGCCGGCGGTGCGGGCGAGCAGCGGCAGGCCGAAGGCGAGCGTCTTGCCGGAGCCGGTGCGGCCGCGGCCCAGCACGTCCCGGCCCGCGATCGAGTCGGGCAGGGTGGCGGCCTGGATCGGGAACGGCTCGGTGACGCCCTCGCGGGTGAGCGCGGACAGGATCGCCTTGGGCAGCTCCAGCTCGGCGAAGCTCGCCGCCGGCGGGCGGGCCGGGGTGCCCTCGACGACGGTGAAGTCGGCGGGCTCGGCGACACGCGGGGCGTTGCGGCGCGGCGGGCGAGTGGACGCGCCGGTGCGCGGGGCGGAACCGGTGCGCGGCGTGGAGCCTGTGCGCGGGGCGGCCGCGCCGGTGCGCGGGGCGCCGGAACGGTTGCGGGGCTTGCGGGTGCGACCGCCGTCGCGGGGCGGCTGGGCAGGGGTGGTCACGGGGTTTTCTCCGTCGGTAGCGCGGCAGCCCCGGTCAGGGGGCTGGTCGGCCGTCGGAAAGTGCGTGCGCCGCCCCGGCCGTTCGGCGGCATGGGCGAGGGGGCGGC
>NZ_BAAAKJ010000095.1:35282-35770 GCF_039527695.1 Kitasatospora putterlickiae | reverse complement strand
GCTACGCGAGATCGCGAGTCAGCTCGGAGGCTGGACTCAGATGACGCGGATGTTCTCGGCCTGCGGGCCCTTCTGGCCCTGGGTGACGTCGAACTCGACCTTCTGGCCCTCGACGAGCTCACGGAAGCCCTGAGCGACGATGTTCGAGTAGTGCGCGAACACGTCGGGGCCGCCGGTCTCCTGCTCGATGAAGCCGAAGCCCTTCTCGCTGTTGAACCACTTCACGGTGCCGGTAGCCATAACCGTCTCCTCTAACTGGGGCATCGGAGCCCACACCTCGTGGACCCCAAGTAGCCGCGATCCCCATCCGGAGACTGAAACACCGGACAAAACAAATGCGCCTGTTGGTTGGGACCAGCAGGCGCACACAAGCGTTCATGGGAACCAAAACTGCAACTGACTCGACTGTAGCACGGTCGCACCCCGATTGACCGGGGATTTTCTGCCCTACAGATCACGTTTGCGGCCCCCGGGGAACGGGCAGGCGG
>NZ_BAAAKJ010000095.1:24354-35255 GCF_039527695.1 Kitasatospora putterlickiae | reverse complement strand
CCGGAGTGCCGCCCGACTGTCACCGGAACGGTCGAACGGGTCAGCGCCGTCCGGCCGACTCCGGCAGTCCGTGTGCGTACGGGCCGGTCGGATCGGCGTGGTCGCCGTGACCGCCGACGGCGTCGCCGCCGTGGCCGGGCCACCAGGCGGCCTTGCCGACCAGCGCGGTGAGCGCCGGGGTGAAGAACATCGCCATGACGAAGGCCGCCAGGAAGATGCCGAAGGCCATGCCGAAGCCGAATTCCAGCATGAAGATGTTGCCCGCGAGCATGAACGTCGCGAACGACACCGCCAGGATGAAGCCGGCCGCCGCGACGGTCGGGCCGCCGTGGCGCACCGCCTCGCGAGCCGCCTCACGCGGGCTGCGGCCCTCCCGGGCCTCCTCCCGCAGACGGGCGATGATCAGGATGTTGTAGTCGGTGCCGATCGCCACCACGAAGAGATAGATGAGGATCGGCAGCATGAACATCATGCCGTGCTCGCCCTTGATGTTCTGGAACAGCAGGGTCGAGGAGCCGAGGGTGGCGGTGAAGCCGAGGCCGACCGAGGCCATCAGGTACCAGGGGGCGACCACGCTGCGCAACTGGAGGGCCAGGATCAGCAGGATCAGCAGACCCGCGATCGGGAACACCAGCTTGTAGTCGTGGCTCATCGCCAGGTTGATGTCCTTGTAGACCGCCGTGATGCCGCCGACCTTGGCCTCGGTGCCGGACGGCGCCTGGTCGTGGGCGACCTCGCGCAGCTTGGTGACGGTGTCGATCGCCTCGTTGCCGGACGGCTCGCTCTTGAGCAGGACGGTGAAGTCCGCCGTCGCGCCGTCCTTGCTGACCTGCGGCTCGGCCGCGGCCTCGGCCACGCCGGGGACGGCGCCGAGCTTGGCGGCATAGCCGCCGAACCCGGCCGGGTCCAGCTTGCCGCCGCCGGTGGAGGTCAGGTAGACGTGCGTCGGGTCGGCGGCGCCGGCCGAGAAGGCGGTGACCAGCTTGTCCTGGACGACCATCGACTCCTTGCTCTTGGGCATGGAGCTGCCCGCGAGGTCGAAGGTGCCGTTGTAGTTGAGGGCGCCGGCGCTCAGCGCCACCAGCACGGCGCCGGAGGCGACGGCCACCAGGGCCGGGCGATTCTGGACCACCCGGCCGAGCGCGGCGAACCGGGCGTCGCTCGGCTCACGCATCCACTTCTTGCCGGGCCAGAACACACCGCGGGCCGGGATGACCGCGAGCACGGCCGGGGCCAGGGTGAGCGAGGCGAAGGCGGTGACGACGACCGCGATGGCCAGCGCCGGGCCGAGCGCCTTGAACATGCCGAGGCTGGAGAGGATGAGCGCCGCGAAGGCGACGGTGACCGCGCCGGCCGCGGAGGCGATCGCCTCGCCGACCCGGCCGACGGCGTTGGCCACGGCCTCCTGCCGGGTGTCGCCCGCCCGCAGCCGCTCGCGGTAGCGGAAGGCGAGGAACAGGAAGTAGTCGGTGCCGACGCCGAGCACCACGACGATCAGGATCGCCGAGAGCACCGGGGTGGACTTCAGGTCGAAGGCCTTGGTGGCGTGGGCGATCAGGCCGTTCGCGGTCGGCATCGCGATCATCAGCGAGAGCAGCACCGGCAGCAGGCCGGCCAGCACGCTGCGGAAGATGATGCCGACGATGATCGCGACCAGGAGGACGCTGCTGATCGCGATGATCGCGTCGGCCGCGCCGGAGGACTCCTTCTGGTCCTGCTGCTGGGCGGCGGCGCCGCCGAGCTGGAACTTCAGGCTGGTGCCCTGGGCGAGCGCCTTGCCCTCGTCACGGAGTTCCTTGGCGACCTCGCCGAACTTGTCCGAGTTCTGGGTGGCCTTGTCGATGGCGATCGGCGCCAGCGCGTACTTGCCGTCCTTGGAGGTCGTCTGGTCGCTGACCGGGACGACCTGCTCGACGTGCTCGATCTTCTTGTCGGTGAGGCCCTGCACGATCTTCGCCGCGGCGGCCTTGTCGTCGGCCGTCAGCGGGGCGCCGTCGTTGCGCTCGAACAGGGCGAGCGCCGAGGGCGTGAAGCTGGACGGGAACGCCTTCTCCTGCAACTCGGAGGCCTGGATGGACTCGTAGTGCTTCGGGAGGAACGCGGCCTCGTCGGTCTGGGCGGTGATCTTCGGCGCCGAGATCGCGATGGCGAGCATCGCGACGATCCACCCGGCGATCACCCACCAGGCGCGACGGACGACGAATTGTCCAAGTCGGTGGAACATGCTCGTAATGCCTCCTGGGCATGGTTCACCGCAGCCCTTGGGGGACGGGACGCCGGGCGACGGATCAGGATCGGCTCCGGCCGTGCGGGGGCACTGGCCTAGCCGGTCGGCAGGTAAGTACTGGAGGGGACCATCCTACGGTCACTTACTTGCCGACCGGCAAGTAGTTTTCCCCTCGACCCCGTTGCCGCAGGCCGACCCCCTCAGGACGCCGTGAAGCGACCCTGACCCATCTTCGCCCCCGCACGACCCCCGATACCTCGTGCTCGGGGTGGATCCGGCTCCCCCTCAGGGTGGAGCCGGTGCCCCGACCTCAAGGAGGAGATATCAGGGTTGCCGGGTAGGGAAAACCCCACCCCGCCCCCGAGGAAGACCACAGGGAGGACTCCCCCGCCAGCCGGATACCCCGTCACCTGCGGCTTCCCTACTGTCGGTTGGGACGCCGGGCCGCACCCGGCGCCCGACGACCGGCGGCCGAACCACCGCCGTAGGCCCGGCCCGCGCCCGCCACCGATCCCGGCGCCGGCCGCACTCCCAGGGGGAACCTGTGAAGACCAAGCTCGGCATGGCCGCAGCCATGGGCGCGTGGAGCGCCCGGCACAGAAAGACCGCCGTCTTCGGCTGGCTGCTCTTCGTCGTCCTCGCCGCCGTCCTCGGCGGCATGCACGGCAGCACCAAGGTCAGCGACGCCGAAGCCATGCCCGGCCAGGTCTCCCGAGCCGCCGAGATCCTCGACCAGGCGGGCCTCAAGCCCCCGTCCACCGAGACCGTGCTGGTCCAGAGCACCGGCCTGACCAGCGACGCCCCCGCCTTCCGGACCGCCGTCGACCAGGTGATCAGCGCGGTCAACGGCACCGGCAAGGCCACCGACGTCCGCTCCCCCTACGACACCAAGGCGGTCTCCGCCGACGGCCGCTCCGCCCTCGTCCAGCTCACCGTGAAGGGCGAGCACGAGGAGGCGGTCAAGAACGTCACCGCGGTGGTCGACGCCGTCGCCGCCGTCCAGAAGCAGCACCCCGACCTCACCGTCGTCGAACTCGGCGACGCCAGCTCGGGCAAGTGGATGGACGAGCAGTTCGCCGACGACTTCGCCCGCGCCGAGTGGACGGCCGTCCCGCTCGCCCTCGGCATCCTGCTGGTCGCCTTCGGCGCGCTGGTCGCCGCCGTGCTGCCGGTCGTGCTCGCGCTCACCGCCTTCATCGCGGCGGGCGGACTCGTCGCCCTCAGCAGCGGCCTGCTGCACACCAGCAACAGCGCCAGCTCGGTGATGCTGCTGGTCGGCCTCGCCGTCGGCGTCGACTACTGCCTCTTCTACCTGCGCCGCGAGCGCGAGGAGCGGGCCGCCGGGCGCGACCTGGAGACCTCCCTGCGGATCGCCGCCGCCACCAGCGGCCGGGCCGTCCTGGTCTCCGGCGTCACCGTGGTGATCGCCATGGCCGGCATGTTCCTCACCGGCATCGCCGAGTTCGAGTCGATGGCCTTCGCCACCATCGTGGTCGTCGTCACCGCCGTGCTCGGCTCGCTCACCGTGCTGCCCGCCCTGCTCTCGATGCTCGGCGACAAGGTCGGCAAGGGCCGGGTGCCGTTCCTCGGCCGGCTCCGCCGCCCCGACGCCGCGGCCACCGGCGGCCGGTTCTGGAACGCCGTGCTGACCCCGGTGCTGCGCCGCCCGCTGGCCGCCACCGTGCTCGCCGGGGCCGTGCTGATCGGCCTCTCCGCCCCGCTGCTGACCATGCACACCGCCAACCTGACCTTCCAGCAGCAGCTGCCCAAGGGCAACGAACTGGTCGCCGTCTCGCAGAAGATCGAGGCCGCCTTCCCCGGCAGCCCGGCACCCGCCTCCGTGGTGATCAAGGCCGCCGACATCGACTCCCCGGCGATGACCGCCGCGATCGCCGACCTGAAGGCCCGCGCCCTGGCCAGCGGCCGGATGCACGGACCGGTCGACGTCACCGTCCACCCGGGGCAGAACGTCGCCACCGTCGACATCCCGCTCAACGGCACGGGCAACGACGACGTCAGCAACGCCGCGCTGAAGACCCTGCGCGAGGAACTGGTGCCCGCCACCGTGCTCAAGGTGCCCGGCACCGAGGCCCCGGTCACCGGCCGCACCGCCGGCTCGTACGACTTCAACGCCAAGATGACCGAGTCGATGCCGCTGGTGTTCGGCTTCGTGGTGGCCTTCGCCTTCCTCCTGATGCTCACCTCCTTCCGCTCGCTGGCCGTCGCCGGCACCGCCGTGGTGCTCAACCTGCTGTCGGTCGGCGCCGCGTACGGGGTGCTGACGCTGGTCTTCCAGCACGGGGTGGGGGCCTCGCTGCTCGGCACCGAGGGCGTCGGCGCGGTGGAGTCCTGGGTGCCGCTGTTCCTCTTCGTGATCCTCTTCGGCCTCTCGATGGACTACCACGTCTTCGTGGTCTCCCGGATCAAGGAGGGCCGCGACCGGGGCCTGCCGACCCGCGCCGCGATCGCCCACGGCATCCGCTCCACGGCCGGGGTGGTCACCAGCGCCGCGGTGATCATGGTGGCGGTGTTCGCGGTCTTCGGCACCCTGTCCATGCAGGCCATGAAGCAGATGGGCGTCGGCCTCGCGGTCGCGGTGCTGATCGACGCGACCGTCATCCGCGCGGTGCTGCTGCCCGCGGTGATGACCCTGCTCGGCGAGCGCAACTGGTACCTGCCGCGCTGGCTCGGCTGGCTGCCCGACCTCTCGCACGGCGAGAGCGTCCCCCCGCTGGGCACCGCCGGCCAGGCGCCGCCGGCCCCGCAGGCCGGGCAGGAGCCGCGGCCCCACCAGGCCCGGCACCGCCGGATCGAGGTCTGACCCTTCCCCAGCGGTCCTCGGACCCCAGGCCTCGGACACCGCCGGGCCCCGCGTCACGCGGGGCCCGGCACCCGTTTGCCAGAATGATCGCCCACCCTCACCCGGCTGTCATGCAAGGAAACGGACACCCCATGCTCCCCTTCGACGAAGGACGGGCCCGACTGCTGCTCGCCCACGCCTGCGAGTCGGCCGGCCTGCCCGGCCCCGGCGACGCCCGGCTGCTCGCCCTCGGCGAGAACGCCGTCTTCGACCTCGGCGACCCGGCCGTGGTCGCCAAGGTCGGCCGCGCCCCGGAACTGTACGAGCGCGCCCGCCGCGAGCTGGCCGTCGCCGACTGGCTGGCCGGCCACGGCGTCCCGGTGGTCCGCCCGTACGACGCGGTGCCCGTCGAACCGCAGGCCGCCCACGGTCACCCCGTCACCTTCTGGCACCGGCTCGCCCCCGCCGAGCGGCCCGCCCGCCCGGTCGACCTCGCCCCGCTGCTGCACGCCCTGCACCGGCTGCCCGCGCCGCCGTTCGCCCTCGGCCGGCGCGACCTGCTGGCGCCCGTCGAACGCTGGCTCGCCTCCGCCGAGGGCCACGTCGACCCGGCCGACGTCGACTTCCTGCGCCGGCGCCGGGACGCCTTCACCGTCGAGGCGGCCGCGCTCGTCCCGCACCTGCCGACCGGGGTGATCCACGGCGACGCGCTGCCGCGCAACGTCCACATCGGCCCGGACGGGCCCGTCCTGCTGGACCTGGAGTTCGTCGCCGACGACCTGCGCGAGCACGACCTGGTGGTGCTCGCGCTCAGCCATGACCGCTACGGCGTGCCGGGCGAGGAGTACCGGGCGTTCACCGAGGCGTACGGCTGGGACGTGCGCGAGTGGCCCGGCTTCACGGTGCTGCGCGGCGCGCGGGAGACGGCGAGCGCCTCCTGGGTCGCGCAGCAGGCGCCGGGCAACCCGGCGGCGCTCGCCGAGTTCCGGCGGCGGGTGGACTCGCTGCGGACCGGGGCCTCCGAGGTGCGCTGGTACCCGTTCTGACCGGCGCGGGTGGCCGCCCCGGGGGCACCGCTTCGGCGACCCCGTCAACCGGGCGGCCACCCGGGCCACTTGGCCGTGCCGGAGACGCCCTAGACTCCGGGGCCATGGCCACCGATCACCCCACCGCCCTCGGACCGCGCCTGAGCAGCGGTCGGATCGTCGGACTCGTCCTTGCCTCCGGGATCACCGCGACGGCCGGCTGGCTCACCGCCACCGGCTTCGTCCGCGCGTACGGCACCGACGCCTGCGGCCCCGAGCGGCAGTGCAACGGCTTCGGCACCGCCGGGTACCTGGCCGGCGGGATCCTGCTCTGGCTGCTCTGCCTGGTGGCCACCGCCACCACCGCGCACGGCGACGCCCCCACCACCGAGCCCTCGGCCACCTCCGACCGGGGCGTCCTGCTGGGCTGCCTCGCCCTCGGCCTGCTCGGCGCGGCCCTCGCCAACGGCTCCCTCCACCCCTGGCCGCTGATTCCCGTCCTCCCGCTCGCCCTGTTCACCGCCGTCCTCGACCGGCACGGCGCCCGCCGCTGGCGCGCCTTCCGGCTGGACGCCCGGCGCCGGGCCGAACAGCGGGGCCGCCTGGAGCGGCACGGCGTCACCGTCCCCGGCCGGATCACCGACCTCGCCACGACCGGCGAGGTTTCCGCCGACCGCCCCGAACTCCGCGTCACCGTCGAGTTCACCACCGTCGACGGCGCCCGCCGCACCGCCACCGTCACCGACGTCTTCCCGGTCCACGAGACCCCGCGCCGGGGCGGCCCCGCCGAGGTCCGCTACGACCCCGCCGACCCGGAGAACACCCGCGTCTCCCTCACCGTCCCGGACCCCGGGCCCGCGGCCCCGGCGCCCGTGCCCGTGCCCGCCCTGGAGGTGGTCGCCGCCCTGGAACGCCTCACCGCGCTCCACCGCGACGGCGCCCTCGACACCGCCGAGTTCACCGCCGCCAAGGCCCGGCTGCTGGAGCCCGGCTCCGCCTCCGGCCACCCGGCAGGCCCTCCGCAGGACGCGGTCGCCCACCGGCACTGACGTCCGCGCGACGACGACCGGCCCCGGGCGGCGGGACCGGGCTCAGCGCAGGGGCCAGCGGGGGTCGATCACGGCCTCGGGGTCCTTGCCCCGGCGCAGCCAGGCCTGGAGGTCCTCGGCCCAGGCGCGGAACCACTCGATCTGGCGGGCGTGGAGCTCGGCGGTCGGCACGTCGCCGACCCGGTCGGGGTAGCGCTCGGCCAGGGCGACGGCGACCCGGACGGCGGCGAGGGCGTCACTGCCGGCCTCGTGCGCGTCGGTCAGCTCGACCCCGTACACCTCGCAGACCCGCTGGAGCGTGCGCGAGCCCTTGCGGTACTTGTCCACGGCCCGGTCGATGACCAGCGCGTCGAGCACCGGCGCGACCGGCCCGCCGAGGCGCTCGGCGAGCGCGGGCAGGCCGTGCCGGCGCAGCTCGGCGTCGAGCATCGAGAGGTCGAACGGCGCGTTGAACGCCACCACCGGCCGCCCGGCGACGAGCCGCTCGCACAGCGCCGCGGCTATCTCGTCCACCGCCTCCTTCGCCGGCCGCCCCTTGGCCCGGGCCAGATCGTCGCCGATCCCGTGGATCGCCGCCGCCTCGGCGGGAATCGGAACCCCCGGATCGATCAGCCAACCGGTGGCACCCAACCGGCGGGCCCCGACGGTGTCCACGAGGGCGGCCGTGACGATGCGGTCCACGGCCGGGTCGGTGCCCGTGGTCTCCAGGTCGAAGCCGACCAGTGGCTGCTGCCACCAGCTCATAGGGGTGTGTCCTTCCGTCCTCTGGGTCGAAGCAGCCCCTATCATCACCCGCCCCTCCGACAATCCCCCCGGTGGGGGCTCGCCCCCCTGTGGCGGATCGTTCACGGAACCACTCAGCAGTCATACTCGTCATACTGGTTCGGTATTGTCACGACTACACAGCGCATGCACCGGTGAGCCACCTCACGAGGCGGCCCAGCCGCGCACGCGATACTTCGCTCCGGGGGGAGACACACCGTGGCCGATGTCGACATCAGTACGGGAGAGCTGAACGCCTCCGCAAACCTGGCGAGCACCCTCGCCCAGGAGTTCGCGAGTCCGGTCCAGACCGCGCTGACCTCCGCCACGACGACGTCCGGGCAGCTCGCCGGCTGGTCGATCGCGGGCGGACTCCGGCAACTCGGGAACGGCTGGGCGGCCCCGCTCGGCGCGCTCCGCCAGCGCCTCACGGACACCGCCGCGAACCTCCACGCCAATGCCACATCGCACGCGAACAACGAACAGGCCGTCGCCGGGGCGTGGAGCGCGCCCCAGGGGGCGAAGTGAGCGGCGCATACGAACTGCTGACGAAGTTCGACCCGCAGGGTCTGCGTGACACCGCGAAGGGCTGGAAGGCCCTCGCCCGCGCCTCGGAGAGCACCGGCAACCGCCATCGCAATCAGGTCAACGGACCGCTGCACACCCGCTGGAAGGGCACCGACGCCGACGCGGCGTTCCCGTTCATGGCCAGGACCGAACAGCAGCTGGATGTGGTCCGGGTCGAAGCGGAGTCGGTCGCGCTTGTATTGAACACGGTCGCGGACCGGATGTACCAGGCACAGACAAACCTGACAAACGCCGTGCACCGCGCGCAGGACTCCGGCCTGACCGTGTCGGCGGAGGGTGTCGTGGGGCTTCCGCCCGAGGAAGCCGGGGACCGCAACGACCCGGACGCGCAGGCCGCGCGCCGTACTCTCATGGGCCTCAGGGGCGAGATTCAGGCGAGGATCGACACCGCGTTGACGGACGCCCAGCGCGCGAGCGACCAGGGAAACACCGCCCTGGGCCGCCTCGGCGCCGACATCCTCACCACCCAGCGGTCGAGTGGCGCCATGGCGGAGACTCGCACCGACGCGGCGGACGTCATGAAGGACCTCGGCCTGGCCGACGCCTACATCCCGGACGGCAAGGACCCGAAGCAGAACGCCGAATGGTGGAAGGGACTGTCGCCGGAGCAACAGGAGACCTACCTCGCGCTGAACGCGGCGAAGATCGGAAGCATGGACGGCCTGCCGGCCACCGCTCGGGACGAGGCGAACCGCCTCGTACTGGACCAGAAACTCGACGCGCTACAGGCGGGCACCCCTGCCGCCTTCAGCCTCTCCCAGTCGGAATACGACAAGCGGAAGGCGGCGCTCCAGACCATCAAGGACAAGCTGGCGGAGACCGCCAACGCCCAGGACCAGCAGCACCAGATGTTCCTCCTCGGCATTGACCCCGAGAGGTACGGTGGCGACGGCCGCGCGATCGTCGCCACCGGCAACCCGGACACGGCCAAGCACACCGCCGTGTTCGTCCCGGGCACGGACACGGAGTTCCCCGGCGTCCCGGGGCAGATCGATCGGATCCGACAGATCCAGGGCTACGCGACGAGGGTCGCGAACGCCGGCGAGGCGGTGTCGGTGATCTCCTACCTCGGCTACGACCCCCCGGAGAGCATCGCCGAGGCGGCGAACCCCCGTCGGGGCATCGACGGTGCGGAGGACATGCGGCGCTTCTCGGACGGACTCCGGGTCGCGCACGGCGAACCCAAGAGCCATCTGACCTACATCGCCCACAGCTACGGCAGCTACGCCGTCGGGGTCGCCGCCAGAGGTGGTGACGGACTGCACGCCGACGACATCGTCACGCTGGGCAGCCCCGGCATGGGCGTCGACCATGCGAAGCAGTTGCAGATCGATCCCAACCACGTCTGGGTCTCGGAAGCCGAGGACGACCTCACCCGGATCGCCGGCGGACTGACCCTGGGCCCTGGCCCGCACACCATCGGGTTCGGGGGCAACAATCTCTCCACCGACACGTCAGGCCATGGCGGCTACTGGGACGACGGCTCACAGAGCCTCTGGAATCAGGCGAAGATCATCGCCGGGAAGCAACCGGAAGTGGAACCCAAGGAAATCAACATCGGAGGGTTCATTCCCATCTGGCACTGAGCTGTTCCGGGGAGAACGCCCATGATCCGTCCGTCCGTTCGCCGGTCCGCCGGCGGGAATCGGCTGAGGCGCCTGATGGCCACGGCGCTCATGACCGCAACGCTTGGAGCATGCATGTCCAGTCCCGGTACCGGGAAGAACGATCCGCTGCCCGTCAAGTCCCGTCAGGAGGCACTCGACTGGGCCCGCCAGCTCATCGCGCACGTGGCACAGACGGCCGGTATCGAGATCAACAGCGAGCCGGAGCAGATCCTCTTCAACCCGTGCGTCGGCCGGAACGGTGAGTCCGCACCCGACGACCGCTACACCCTGCTGTACAGCGTCCACAGCGACGTCCCGGGCATCGAGCGGCACAACGAGGTCGTTCGCAGCGCCCGGGACCTGTGGACGAAGGAGGGCTTGAAGATCAGCGAGTTCCGTGAGGCGACGGACGCGACGCCGTCCGCCGCGCTCGGCGCCCGCCACCCCGATAGCCGCTACTTCGCCACCGTCGACAGCACCAGCGACAAGCGGATGGCGCTGGGTGTCACCACTCCGTGTCTCATGCCCACGTCCGCCTCGCCCTCCGCCGCCGGCCGGGAGTGAGGAGCGTACGGCCGAGCCGGTCGGTGCTGTCGCGGCCGCCGCCGGCGAGGCCGGGTTCGAGGCCGCGATCATCGTGGAAGGCGCGGCGCAGGACGCGGCCGGAGCGGGTGGCTCCGGCCCGGTGATCCCACGCTCCGGGCCGGACGGCGGCCGGGGCCCCGGGTGCGGGGAGGGGCGGCCGCGAACCGCCCGGGGGGCCGGTTCAGGAGACCGGTCGCGAGTCCGCCCAGACGCCCTCGAACTCCTCGCGGTAGACCTCCAGCAGCCCGGCGTCCGTGC